>JAJPKI010000194.1 GCA_021323835.1 Verrucomicrobiota bacterium
TGATAATCAATTATTTCTGATTTTCCGGCGATTTTTGAAATAAATTTTACATCTCACATTGGTCGTCAAGCTATCAATTCTGCTAGGCTTGCTGCCAATCGGAATCAAGAGTAGCTTTCACAAAAGCATGTCAGGCGTTCGTGTAATTATTATTATTTTTCTTGCGGCAATTTTACCACTGCTAAATCTCAACCGCACAGCGGGTGAGACAATACAAACTAACCCAACTTCGCCTTTGCGAATTGCCATTGGTCAAGCACTACGTCCCGAAGAAGAAAATCATGTGGTTGAAGTGGAAGGCACGGTGACCTTTGTCGGCAGACAAGGGCGCGCCACATATTTTGAAATCAGTTCGGAAGCGGGATATATGCCGGTGACGGTGATTCATGGAGCCGGTTATTTAACGGATTTACTGTTGAAGAGCCATGTGCGTGTGCGAGGTTTTTGCACAGCTGTGCACAGCAGCACGGATGGAAACATTGTTGGCAGCTTGTCGGCGACCAACGTAAATGACATTGTGATTTTGCAGTTGCCCGAAGAAATGTGGCAACAATTTCCGCTTCGCACAATTAACGCATTGACCCAAACGAATCTTATTGGGCAAATCGTCCATTTGCGGGGTAAGGTTCAATCCGTGGAATCCGGCCGCTCACTGTTGCTCGTGGATGAAACCGGTCAAACAACAGTTGAATCGAGACAGGCGGTTCCAGAAATGGTTGGTATGGATGTCGAAGCGTTATGCGGATGGCATTTGCGCGGGACAAATAAAATTTTTCAATGCGGATTTTTCCGGCCGGTCACTGAAACGACAAATCAGACCTCCCTGCCACATTTGACGACGACTGAGCAAATCCGTTGGTTGAAGCCGGACGAGGCAAAACGACAGTATCCCGTTAAGGTGCGAGGCGTGATTACTTTTCTGATGACGCGCCGCGGCGGAATAGTTGGTGGCGATCTCCAGGATGGAACGGGTGGCATTTTTTTGTGGGAGATGTGGAATGTAAATTCGGCCATGACCAATTCTGGATTAAAAACAGGAGACTTTTGCGAGATTGAGGGTGTGACTTCGGCGGGCGATTTTTCTCCAATCATTCTTTGTCGCAAACTGACGATTCTTGGCGAGGGTCAATTTCCCGAACCTGCCCGCCCCAATTGGGATGAATTAATCGGGGGCGGATTCGACGCTCAATGGGTAGAAATCCAAGGAAATGTATTGTCAGCGACAAACAGTGATATGGAAATTGGGATGAAAGATGGACGCATTGCGTGTTCACTTCGAGGAAAAGGCGTAGAGCCTTATCTTGGTTCAATCGTGCGGGTGCGTGGAACCGTATACGCCTACCATGACAATGCTCGTCATATTACAAACGTATTGATTAACATTCCTTCCCAACAATTCGTTTCGGTGGAAAAACCAGCACTTGAAAATCCATTTTCAATTCCGGCCACACACGTCAGCGACTTGTTCACTTATAATCCAAATGAATCTGCTTTTCGGCAGGTTAAAGTCGCGGGGCAAATCATTCATGTGCGCGACGGCGTTTATTTTGCGATGGATGGAACAAACGGTATGCGAGTGGTTCCAAGGGACGGGGCAAAAATTAGCGTTGGTGATATGGTCGAAGCCGTTGGATATCCCAATATTGACAGCCCTTTTAACAAACCATTGCTCACTCTGCGCGATGCCGTCGTTCGCAAAACAGGTCAGGCATCGTTGCCGGCAGCCATAAAAATTGCGCCGGATGATTTTCTAAATCGCGAACATGATTCAACTTTGGTGAAGATGGAATCCCGTTTGCTCGGTGTCAGTCCGTATCAAGCCGAACAAATTCTTGAATTGCAAAACGGCACAACAGTTTATCGCGCGCGATTGGACACAGCTTCGGGACAACTTCCGCAATTGCGGATTGGAAGTCTTCTGGCCGTGACCGGAGTGTATGCCGTTAGCAGTGACAAATCTGTTCCGTTTGAATTGCTGCTCAATTCTCCGGCTGACATTCGGATTTTGGAATTGCCATCGTGGTGGACAGCTCAACATACGCTTCTTGTGGTTACAGGTATGGCGTTCGTAATTGTTCTGTTTCTCATTTGGAATGGTGTCTTGCGTCAGCAGGTCGGCAGGCGCACGATGGAATTATCCTCGGCCAACCAATCGCTCAAAAGCGAAATCACTGAACGCAAGCGGGCGGAAAATGAATTGGTGCAAACGCGCCTACAACATCTGGTAGAAAAAGAGCGCACACGCATTGCTCGTGATTTGCACGATGATTTGGGAAGCCGCGTCACGCGAGTTGTTTTGTTGCTCGATGAACTTGCTTTACAAAATCATTTGCCGATTTCGGAAGCTCCTGAACATCCGAAGGGAATTTCGACGGCAGCACGTGAAATCATCCAGTCCTTGGATGAAACAGTTTGGGCCGTCAATCCGCACAACGACACGTTGCCACATCTGTTTAACTATCTCAGCGATTTCGCCGTCAAATTTCTAAAAGTTGCTAACGTGCGATGCCGTCTTGATTTTCCAATTCATCCGCCGGAGCGAATTATTTCCACCGAAGAGCGGCATAATTTATTTCTCGCTGTTAAGGAAGCTCTCAACAACGCCGTCCGTCACGCGCAAGCGACGGAAGTTCAACTGCGCGCGACCGTTGGCGAAGAATCTTTGGTTCTAATCATTGAAGATGATGGCTGCGGTTTTGAATCTGTCGCCTTTTCTCCATCGGCTGACGGTCTAAAAAATATGCGGCAACGGATGGAAGAAATTGGCGGGCGATTCGACATCACGAGCAAGCCAAAAGTCGGAACGCAAGTGACATTGACGTTTTTTTGGTCACCGCAAAAACAAATTTAATGACATTTTTCTGAAACGCTATGCGCATTTAAACAATTCTTGTCGACCACCTTATGCCCATCACAGTTTCCATTGTCGAAGACGAATTAAAAACGCGCGAAAGTCTGTTGCGGCTTTTAAGTCGCGCGCCCGATGTGCGTTGTCTTGGCAATTATTCCACAGGCGAGGAAGCGTTGCGTGATATTCCTGTAGAAAAACCAAATGTGGCTTTGGTGGATATCAATCTACCTAAAATGAGCGGCATTGAATGCGTCGCGAAGTTGAAAATCAAACTCCCCAATCTTCGTGTCTTAATGCTGACTACTTATGGCGACAGTGACCGGATTTTTGATTCTTTGCGCGCAGGAGCGACTGGTTATTTATTGAAGAATGCAGGTTATGCCGGATTGATTGAGGCAATTAACGAAGTCCATGCTGGCGGTGCGCCAATGACGGCGCAAGTAGCGCGACAAGTCGTGGAACATTTCCATCGCATTCAAAAGCCGTCTTCCGACATGGAAAAATTGACCGCGCGCGAGCAGGAAATTCTTGGGCTATTGGTCAAAGGTTTTCTTTACAAAGAAATTAGTGAACAGCTAAAAATTTCAATGCCAACAGTCGCCATGCATTCCCGGCATATCTACGAAAAACTTCACGTCCAGTCGCGTGCGCAAGCCACGGCAAAATTTTACGGACAAGAAATTTAGTCAATTGGCGCCTTCTTAGTGTCCTCTGCCTATACAAACTGATAATAGACGGTTGGTGATAAAGTGTTACAACCTTCTGTGACACCTGTGCTCTGACACAAATGGCTACAAGCCGGAGTTATTGTTAATTCCCGCTGATGCACAGAAACAAGGAAACATTAACCAAATAAAAAATGAAAATTGATCGAACAATAAAATCCGGTATGACGGCTGGTATTGTAGCGGCATTGATGTTAGGCGGAGTTCATATCGTTCGCGCCAACAGCGACAATATTGATGTTGAAAACAATGGCTCTCATAAAACCTACGCCGTTCAAACATTCACTGTTTCAGGTGTGGCTTCTTACACACTCAATGGCGGTGAAGACAGCGGCAATAGCCAGGAGTATATGGAACGTCTTTACTCTGGTTGCAGTCGGGTTGAACATGACACTGGCCAAACCATCGGCAGTGGTTCCGCCACATTTGATGGATATTTGAAGGTCAATTCACCGATTGACACATGTATCGTCCTGCAATTCTTCGGGTCGGGCGGCCCTTATAGTTTTCTTAGAGTTTACAGCAGTTATAATTGGAACGGCATATACTATACCGATGGGTGCATTAGCAAAGGAAGTTCGCCCGTCCTAGCTCCTCATATTTATGGCACGTCGGCTCACGTCACCGGCGCCATTGATTTCAATGCTGGCACATTGACCTATTGGATTAATGGTTCACAGGTAAGCCAAACGACTCTCGATACATCTCAAACTTATAACATTAAGTTCGGCAATTACGGTGGAAACACCCAACAGCCGAACGGCAACACAGTGGAGTGGGACAATGCCCGTTGGTGGACTGGTAGTGGCGGCGGTGGTGGATTCAGCGGCAATTATGAGTTGCGCAACAATGCCAGCCTTTTGTCCTTGAACGTTTCGGGAGCTTCGACGGCCAATGGCGCGGCGATTATTCAGTGGCCATACCAAGGGGCTAACAACTCATTGTTTTATTTCACCGCGACTGACAGCGGCTATTATCAAATTGTTAATGTCAACAGCGGCAAGGACGTTGTTGTGCAGGGAGCGTCCACAGCCAATGGAGCGCTTATCATTCAATATCAGTTCGGTTCGTCGCAAAATGACCAATGGCAGCCGCAGCAAAACGGCGACGGCACCTACACATTTGTCAACCGCCGCAGCGGTTTGGTTCTCGAAGATCCAGGTTCCAATGGGTCACAAGGCACCCAAATGGATCAATGGTCTGGCAACGGCGGTCAGAACCAGCATTGGAAATTGTTTAGTCATTAATAGCAGAGATTCATACCACGACAACGCGCGATTGGCGAAGGCCGGTCGCGCGTTGTTGACCGATAAATACTCAAAGACACAAACGGCTCGTTGCTTTATGAATTATTTTCAAATTTTGAAAACGCATTCCGTTAAATTGCTTTCGTTGTTGGCTGTAACTTTTATTGCAAGTTGCTCTTCGCAGATGAAAATGAAACGAGTGTCGTTAGCCGGACTGGCAGTGCAGATACCGATTCCTGCGGCCGCAGCCACATCTACAAACATTGTTGTCAATAATTTCGGTCCACTTACGGACACCAATGTTCTCCCAATTCTTTTGACTGCAACAATGGTTAGTCCTGTTGACATAGATTTGAAATGGAGCACGCACATTCCTGATGTGGACGGATATTTTGTTGATTTCAATTTCGGTTCCGACCGTAGGTTTCAAATTCTCGACATCAAATATCCCAATGAAACTACTTTTCATCATCCGAACTTGATGCCAAATACGCGCTTTGCTTACCGCATCCGTCCTTTTTTCGGCAAACCATCCAATGTAGTCAGCTTTGCCACGGGTGATGCTGCGGATGAACTATCGGGTGACGATGGAGTGAGGCCGGGGCAAGTTCCCGCCGGTGCCGGCGGCACAAATTCCATGAGGAATCCATTAACACGAGAAAAATCCGCGCCAACAGATTTGACGATTACACGCATTGGTCCACGAGTTGCGGATTTGAACTGGAAAGACAATGCCAGTGATGAAGATGGTTATTTTCTGGAAACTTCTTTGGGTTCAGACCGGGACTTTCATTTCTTTGGGCTCTTGAAAACAAACACCACCTCATTTCGAGCGTCATTGCTTCCCACAAATACAATCTGTTATTTCCGTGTCCGGGCTTATTGCGAAGGTTCGCCATCCCTGGCGGTCGAGTTGACCACAGGTAATAAATTGATGACACATCCTCATTAACGGGGTTCACGGGCTGGCGATACAATCCGTTACACATCAATTCTTATATCTACACAAACTGATAATAGAGTCTAAAAAAAAACACTCTATTATGCGATTTGGTTTCAGTGGTAAATATTATTACTGGATGCCTTAACGCCGTCGGACGTTAACTGGGAAACGTCCGGCGGCAATAAAAAATAATGCCAATTAAAATTTCCATCGTGGGAAGCGCCGCGCTGGCTAACCCGCCAGCTTCGCCGGAAGGGAAGATTGGAATGCAAATTTCCGATAGGTTTGCCTCCGGGGAAGAAGCTGTTCGCATTATTCCAAGCCGGAACATAGATGTTGCATTGGTCAATTATGAACTTCCTTGTATGGACGGCTTTGAATGCGCCAGAAAATTAAAAGCCATGCAGCCGGACTTGTCCGTCCTGATGTTTACAAATGGCATGCCGACACATTCAAGAGACGAAGATTTTATTTTTCCCGCGTTGCATGCCGGCGCCAATGGTTATCTGCCAGGACATTTGCCGCCAATGGAAATGATGGATGCGATTCATCAGGTTCATCAGGCGGCTTGCCGCAGCCGTCATTTATTCCTGATGTATTTTGAGTCAGACCGACAGTTATGCCGCTCGGCGAAGCATTGGGGAAAGATTACGGGACTGTTGGATTCATCCGCCGCGACAATTCACTATGGCAAAAAGTGGCGGAAAGTTGTCATGCCATTTAGAAAATCTGCAAAGAAATCTTTCACCTCCTCCTTCGTGCCACTCGTAAAGATTCCTAATAAAGCAATTGCAACCGTTTGAAGACAAAATGCAACAAACTCATTTTCTCGTGAGCGACGAAACCAAAAAACAAGAGAAGCAGCAACAAATCCGTTTTTCCTTCGTGCAATGCGAAGGATTTCGCTGTCTGGCTTATTTAGACAAAGATGGAAAATGGCGAAATTGGATGAGTGATTATGAATTAAAGGTGGTTAAAGTTTTAGAAGAAGATTGTCCTCCGGCTTAATTTTTCCGTTTTGAATCGAAAAAATTCCATGCGACTTCAGTTTCGTCTTCTGCTTGCAGTGCCAAAGGACATTGTAACATTCGGCGGCAAACTCAACGGCGCGTATGCCAGAAATGCCGGCCGTTCTTACACAAAAACTGCCTATGACCGCGCGCGTCGCCGGCCATATAAAAGCGGCAATTTGCTTCATGTCAACAGTTCGATACGAATTGGAAAGCGGTCATAAGAAAACTTTCATACCTATACAAACTGATAATAGAACGCTCGGAGCAAACATCTTAAATTATACAAACATTGTCCCATTTGCAGAAACCAGACTCGAAAAATCGTTTATGAAAAACCCCATTCAACGCATGAAAAAAACCGGTTCCAGCCCTTTTTCTCTGGCACAACTAATCACTGCAGTGACTATATTTTTAAGTGTATGTGCCGCGAACGTGGCTTCGGCGGCCAATGGTCTTTGGACGGGTGCAAATGTCACCACATCCACCAATTGGAACACGGGCGGCAACTGGAGCGGTGGCAGTGTGCCGTCGGCGGGTTCTTTTTTATATTTTGGAAAAGCTGGGGCTGGAGGCACGTTGTTGACCAACGACATTGCTGTTAACACGTCATTCGCAGGTATCACTTTTTCCAACGCAACAGGTGATGCATTCACATTTCAAGGTAACAGTATCACGCTCACCGGCGGCATTACCAATAATTCAAGTAGTAGCCAGTTAATCAACTTTGCCATTGTCAACAATGTGAGCAATACCATTAATGGTGGAAGCGCGGCAATGACGCTTGGTGGAGCAATTACCGGAACGGGCGCGTTAACAAATGTCGGGACAAGTGTTTTATTTTTAACAAACGGCAACGGCAATGCCTTTTCAGGCGGACTGACCATTAATGCAGGGACGGTATACGTTGGCGCTGGCGCCAGTGGCAACAGCAGCCTTGGCAAAGGCGATGTAACTGTTAATTCCAGCGGAACATTGATTGCCACCAACGCCGACGGCTTTGGATTTACTCCCGCCAGCAAAAATACGCCAAACAATTTTTTCATCAATGGTGGAACGGTTACCAAAACGGCCGGTGTCACCGTGTCGCTTGACGAAAATATCACCTTCAGCAACGGCGGCACGATTACAACTCCGGCGGGAGACGCCAATAATTGGACGATATTGGGATTTCAAAATGTTAATGCTCAAAGCCTCATCATCACCACGCTTGCTTCCAGCACGACGGCAACCATCAGCCAAGGCGGGACCGGCCTTTGGAATCCCAATAAGCATGCCGTCACTTTCAATATCGCTTCAGGCAGCACGCCCAGCGGAGTGGACTTGCTGTTTTCAGCCGTTTGGGGCGGTAACCAACCGTTGATCAAAACCAACACCGGCACGTTGAAAATGAACGCCGTGAACACTTCCAGTGCTGTGGTAACCAATAGTCAAGGCACGCTGCTTGTCAGTGGATCGTTGGCATCCAGCAGCAAAGTGTATAACAACGCCGTGCTATGTGGTTCCGGCACGATTAATGGACCGACGACCAATCTCACCAGCAGTGCGCAAATCAATCAAGAGACAAATTATCTTATCTCCGGCACTGTAGGCACGCTGGCATTTGGCAGTAGCTTGGATATGAGCGCAGGTGGAACGTGTTCTTTGGATTTAAGCACGTCATCTGGTTCGGGGAATGACAAAATTACGGTGACGAGCGGGTTGACGCTGAACAATAATGTATTTCACATCAAGGCATTGAGCGGCGTGGCGAACTTGGACACGAGCGCCAATTATATTCTTGTGCAGGCTGGTTCTGTTTCCGGAACGCCCAATCCCACTCCAGTATGGGATGGCACACCGCCAGCCAATAGCAATCAATTTCAAGTTCATGTTGCGGGCAATAATGTCGTGCTTCAGACGATTGTGAATCCAATCATCTTGTCAGCCACAGCTACTCCAACAACCGTAACCAATAAACAATCAGTATTGTTGACTGTCACTGTAACGAATGGGACTCCTCTTTATACTATCACAGTGAATGCATCTTCGATAGGCGCGCCTTCAAGTGTGGCTCTCGCCTTGCAAGGTGGCGGTGTGACGCCTGGAGTTGGATATGTTTATACTAACACTACAGCGGCCACAAATGCTGCGGGAGTTTACTCATTGCCGGTCAATGTGGCTGATAGCGGGTCCGGAACGGCCAGCAATAACATTGCGTTAACTGTTACCGAATACTTGACATGGAATGGCGATGGCAGCGGCAATAGTTTCTGGGACACCACCGGTGACGTGGAATGGCAGAATGCCCGGGTTTATTCGAATGCTTACACGGTGCGTTTTGACGATTCAGTAACGGGTGTCAATGCTACCAATGTCAATTTGTTGGAGACTCTTTCACCGAGCAGTATTGTTGTCAGCAATACTGCTGGAACGCCAACGGCAAATTACACATTCAACGGCAGCACAGCAACGAATGCGATTTCCGGCACAACAAGTTTGCTCAAACAAGGTTCAGGCGCTTTGACTTTGCAGGAAGGCAGTGACAGCTTCAGTGGCGGCATTACTGTGGGCGGCGGTTCGTTGCTTGTTTCCGATAATCCCGGCACCGTGGGCATTTTGGGCGGGTTAACGGTCACCAATGGTGGCAGCGTGATTCTTGATGAACTTGGCTCAATCTCAGGTGGAATAACAATTGGAAACGCTTCCAGTGTGCAAATTGGCGAAAACGACCAATATGGGCACACGTTTAATGGCATAGTAACGATGGATGGCACGCTGATATTTAATAACTCAATCGGAAATGATGTCTCGGTCGGCAATTTAATTAGCGGTTCTTCGACTGGGAATCTGGTTCAAAGCAATGCGAACAATGTCACGCTTTCGGGCGCAAGCACCTTTGCGGGCAATGTTACTGTTGACAGTGGAACACTCACTGACACAAAAGTCGGCGCTGCCGATGGCAGCAACGGTGGTTTGGGGGCTGCGGTAGCCGGCAAAACGGTTACCGTCAATCCTGGCGCGACACTTGTTATTCCTCAAAACGTGTTTGGCGGCAACTTGATTTCTGAAGCCAACATGCCTTCCATGATTATCAATGGTGGCATTGTGACCAATAATACTAAGTATACGGCCATTGGCGCTGTGATGCTGAACAATGGGGCTGTTTTGGTTCAAAGCCCATCCAGCGTGAATAGTTTTCAGGGTTATCAATTCCGCGGCACGATTACAGTTGGAGGCTCTTCGGCTTCAACCATCTCCACCATGAACGGCACGGATAATCATCTGGATACCAACACAGTTTTCAATGTTGCGGATGCAACCGGCGATTCGGGAGTGGATTTGACCGTGTCAACCGGATTGAGAAATACGTCTCCTGATTTTGGCCAAGTTCCGAGTAGTTTAATCAAGAGTGGCGCGGGCACAATGCTATTGACTGCGAGTAATAGCTATACCGGCAACACAACCATCAGTGCTGGCGCGTTAGCTTTGAGTGGTGCTGGTTCTATTTCCAATAGTCCTAACATCATTGTTTCCAGTGGAGCGACGTTTGATGTTTCCGCGCTTTCACCAGCCTTTATGCTCATGCCAAGTCAAACATTGAGCAACAGCACTTCAACGGCTGTTCTCAATGGCAGCGTTGACGCAAGCGCTGGAAAGGTTTCGCTGACTTATGCTTCAGGGACGCCATCGTTTAACGTGGCAAGCGGCACGCTGACGCTAGCCTCCGGAACGACATTCAAAGTTAACAACACGGGAGCGGCATTGGCGGTGGGCAGTTACAAAATTATTTCCAAAGCTGGCAGCGGCTCGGTGAATGGGACTGCCCCATCGTCAGTGACAGTTGGCGGGGGCGGTGTTTCCGGGACAGCTTCGCTGCAAATCTCCGGTGGCGAACTGTATTTGGTGGTTGCTGCCGGAACGCCACCAACACCTCATATTACTACCTTTCATGTAGTCGGAATGACGCTGACGATTTCAGCAACCAATGGCGCGAACAATGGAACTTATGTGCTGTTCGAAAGCACGAATGTTGCGCTGCCTCTGACCAATTGGACTCCGGTGTTGACGAACGTTTTTGATGGCAGCGGCAATTTAAATTTGTCCACCAACATCGTAAATCCGAACAACAGCCAGCAATTCTACATCCTGTCGCAATAAAGGAGAACGACAGGAATCCTCGAATAATGGCCGTCGGACACGACGTTTTGTCCGGCGGCCTCTTTAATGAAATGGACGATTTTGACGGAGATTTTGAATGAAAATAAGAAGATATAAAAGCGCATTTGGTTTTACGCTAATTGAACTATTAGTGGTCATTGCCATCATCGCCATTCTGGCTGCCATGTTATTGCCGGCATTGGCTGCCGCCAAACGCAAGGCGCAAAAAATCAATTGTCTCAGCAATGTCAAACAATTGACGACGTCAGCGTTCTTGTATATGAACGATTACAACACCACCATCAATTATGGCGGGAAAGATTCCAATGGAAACTATATCACGTGGCTGGACGCGATAGGTCAGAATATATCCCAAGCCTATGCAGCGCGGCTGTGTCCAACGGCAAACACGCTCGGTGCTGCCCCATCCTATCTTGGCACCGCCGACCATTGTTATATTACGGCAGGTGGGTCAGCAACCAATCCGACTAATTGGATGAGTTACGCTATAAACGGCTGGCTATACGATCCAAGTTCTGGAAATCCAAATCCAACGACTTTTGCTCCTGACACTCCGTCAGGTTCCTATTATCGAAGGGGCGCAAATATTAAACAGTCCGCCATTACACCTATATTCGCAGATGGAATAAAAGAAGACGGCTGGCCAAATAATAATTCAGTTACTGTTGATCCTGCTTCCTATGTTGGCGGCGCCGGAAGCGGCACTGCCGATTTATACAATTCAAATGTCAGCCAACAAGGCATGGCGCGGTTTCTTATTGGGCGGCATAGTTCATTTTCTGCCAGCAGTGCTCCGCGAAATGCTAGCACTGCCACTGCCGGCAAAAGTGGAACTGTCATTCCGTTGCCCGGCGCAATTAACATGGGTTTTGCCGATGGTCATGCCGAAACCATCAAACTTTTCAATCTTTGGAGTTTGGCATGGAGCGGAACGAGTTTTTCTCAAGCACAGCCAAAATAATTGTTGAGCCATCGGAAAGTTCAGTGTGGCAATAGTTTATCCAAGTGCTTTTGAGGTTTGTCTAGCGAAGGCGCAATGAAAAGTTTATTTCTTTCAATTTTATTTTTATTCGTAATGACCCAAATTATTTTTGCCCAAGCGGATTGGGTTCACTTCGACAATAGCAGCACACTGGTTTATTCCAACGACAATTTAGGCAATCATTTGATTGATTATTCTTACGCCGGTTACAAAAGCGGTGGAGTGGCAATTCCAACCAATATGGCCGCGCAACAAACGATAAGCGTTATCAGTGGCGATAACACGGCCAACATTCAGAATGCCATCAATTATGTAGGCACCCTGACACCGGATACGAATGGTTTTCGCGGTGTAGGGTTGCTTAACCCGGGCACTTATGAAATGGACGGCACGCTGACGTTCAACAGCAACAACGGCGTCGTCCTGCGCGGTTCAGGAACAAATAATACGACCCTGGTTTTTTATGGGACGAGCGGCACGTCAATTACTCTATCTGGCGGCGGAGTAAACCATATCAGTGGCGCGACTACTCATTACATCACTGATAGCTACGTTCCGCTTGGCGCAACCAATTTTCATTTGGATAGTGTTAGCGAATTAGGAGTGGGAACGAACATTGTTGTCGAACGGCCATTTATGGCTGCATGGATTACAGCCATTGGCATGAGCAACCTTTGGGGAACAAACACGACCTATTACACAGATGCCGAGCGCAAAATAACCGCCATCAACGGCAATCAGGTGACGGTAGACATTCCATTGCCGACGCCGATAGAATCGCAATGGACAGTTGGCGACGTATGGCGTTACAAAGACGGTCGTGTGCAACAGTGCGGCGTGGAAAACATGACCGTGTCTTCAAATTTTGGATTGACCAATAAAGCGCAAAACGGCGGCATCCTGGCAATCAGTTTGGGCAACGCGGAAAATTGTTGGGTTCGCAACATTGCCTTTAATGGTTACGGCGGCGCGGTTTCTTGCGGTGGAAAATGGAATACGGTTCAAGATTGCACCTTTGTCAATGGACCAAATAACGGCAGCGCGCGACCGGGAGCGTTTGAATTTTACAATGCGCAGTTATCATTGATTCAACGCATCACCGGCATTAGTGGGTTCGAGCATTTTTTGCAAACTCGCGACGAAGGCGCCGGTCCAAATGTTTTTCTATATTGCAATACGATTGGAACCAATTTCGACAGCGGACCGCATCGGTTATGGGCGACCGGTTTATTAACGGACAATGAATCCGGCACGGTCAACAATATCCATGACGTCATTACCACTGGCGGTGGCAACGGATGGGGCGCAGGCTTCAGCGTCTTTTACAACTGCCAAAGCACCAATCACACGATTCAATGTCCTGCAGTCACAAATCATTACAATTGGTGGATTGGCGGTTCAGGCGCAAACATCAGCGACCTCGTCAACAATCCGGCAACTTTCGATTACGATGGCACAATGGTCGCGCCGCAAAGTTTGTATCTGGAACAATTGAAAGAAAGGCTTGGTGTTCAAGCGGTGGAAAATATCGGCTACACGATTGAATCGCCTCGCATTGCGAGCGTGGTTGTTTCGGACAAGAATTTGCAGGTAACGGCTTCGAACAATTCTGCAAACTCCAACTGGACTTACTGGACATTATTGCAAAGCACAAATCTTTCGCTGCCGTTAAGCCAATGGCGGACGGATCGAATCGTAATTTTTAGTGCGAATGGCAATTTGACGACGAACATCATCAACGTCGTGACCAACAGCCAAAGTTTTTATATCTTGAAACAATGATTTCAAAAACGACATTCTGTTTCTCCGTCGCAATCTTCTGGTTATGCAATGTCATGGCCGGTGATTTAACGCTTTGGTATCTGCAACCGGCAAAAAATGAGATCACCGAAGGCTTGCCCATCGGCAACGGAAGCTTCGGCGGATTGATTCTCGGTGCGCCGGAAAGAGAGCGAATTGTTTTGGATGAAGACAGTTTGTGGACAGGCGATGAAAATCCATCCGGCAATTACGAAACGATGGGCGCTTATCAATTTCTCGGAGATTTGTTCGTCAATTTGCCTGAACACAAAACATTTTCTGATTACCGCCGCGACCTCGACATTTCTAATTCGCTGGCTCACGTCAGCTACACGGCAAACGGCGTAAAATATCAGCGCGAAATTTTTTGCAGTCATCCGGCGGGCGTGATGGTGGCGCGATTTACGGCGGACAAACCCGGCAGTTATACCGGCAGCATCGAATTGAAAGATTCGCACGGTGCGCAAACCATCGCCGATGGAAAAGAATTGGTCTTTGCCGGAGTGTTGACCAACGGATTGAAATATGAATGTCGCCTGATGATTTTGCCTGATGGCGGTTCTGTTTCAACCAATGGTTCAACGCTCGAATTCACCAATTGCAACGGCTTCACGTTGTTGCTCGCTGCCGGAACGGACTATGCAATGGATTACGCCAAACATTTTCGCGGCGCCGACCCACACGATAAAATTGTCGCCGAATTAAAATCCGCTTCAGAGAAAAATTACGATGAACTGAAATTCGAACACGTCAAAGATTTTCAATCCCTGTTCAATCGCGTGAGCGTGGACTTAGGTAATTCATCCGATGCACAACGCGCTTTGCCGACCGACCAGCGCAAAATTGCTGCGGGAAAAACCGTTGATCCGGAAATGGAAGAATTGCTTTTTCGATACGGCCGCTACTTGATGATTTCCTGTTCGCGTCCCGGCGGTTTGTCGGCAAATTTGCAAGGGCTTTGGAACGATTCCGACAATCCACCATGGCATTCGGATTATCACGCCAATATCAACATTCAGATGAATTATTGGCCAGTGGAAGCGGCGAACCTTTCCGAATGCCAATTGCCGCTGTTCGATTTGATTGCGAGTCAACTTCCGGCATGGCGCGATGCCAGCGATAAATCGCCGGATTTAAAAGCCCCGTCCAACAAAATGACTGCTCGCGGTTTTGCCATCCGCACATCGCACAATATTTTTGGCGGCATGGGTTGGAATTGGGACAAAACCGCGAATGCATGGTATTGCCAGCACTTCTGGGAGCACTTTGCATTTACGCGCGACACGAATTTTTTGCGAACGCTTGCTTATCCGGTGATGCGCGAAACGTGTGAATTTTGGGAAGACCATTTGAAGACACTACCGGATGGACGACTCGTCGTTCCAAATGGCTGGTCGCCGGAGCATGGCCCGATTGAAGATGGCGTCAGTTACAATCAGGAAATTGTCTGGGATTTGTTCGACAATTATGTTCACGCGTCCGACGTTCTGGGTGTTGACGAAAATTATCGGAATAAAATTGCTGCCATGCGCGACAACCTCGTAACGCCGCACATTGGTAGCTGGGGACAATTGCTGGAATGGATGAATGAAAAGCGCGGAACAAATGCCGTTCCTAAAAATCCTGAATTGGACACACTGAACGACCATCATCGTCACACATCTCATTTGTTTGGCGTTTATCCAGGCCATCAAATCAGCGTCAACAAAACTCCGGCGTTGGCAAAAGCGGCGAAAGTTTCGCTCGACGCGCGCGGCATCACCGGTGACGTGCGGGAATGGTCTCTCGCATGGCGTTGCGCGCTTTACGCGCGACTGCACGACGGCGAGGACGCGCACAAAATGGTTCAGGATATGTTTGCCGAACGCGACCCGAAGCGGCACGAATATTTTACCTGCCCGAATCTCTTTGGTTTTCATCCGCCGATGCAAATTGATGGTGACTTCGGCATCGCTGCCGGCATTTGCGAAATGTTGTTGCAAAGCCAGGATGGCGAATTGGATTTGCTGCCCGCATTGCCATCGGAATGGCCGACCGGTTCAGTGAAAGGCTTGCAGGGGCGCGGCGGATTTACGGTGGATGAAAACTGGAGCGGTGGAAAATTGGTTTCCGCTACCATTCGCAGTGCCTTCGGCGGAACCGTGAAAGTGCGTTACGGCGACGTTATAAAACAATTGGAAATCAAACCCAGCGAAGCTGTGAATTTTTAACCGACAAATGACAACCTTAACTTCTACACGTTTAATAAAAACAATTCTTACAATTGTTCTGACCGTTTCGGCGGTTGAAACGGTTTCCGCCGCCGATTCGCCGCCTGCCGCGACGCAGCGCAGCGAAGGCAGGCGCGAAAAAGTTTTGATGGATTTTGGCTGGCGATTTCATTTGGGTGATGCGCCGGATGCGGGAAAGCAATTCGATTATCCGGAAGTCAAAGACCTCGCCAAGACACGCGGTGACGAAATCGGAAAGGAAGGAACTTTGGCCGCGATGTTGCCCGACCCGCCGATAGAGGAATTGGGAATTAACGTTTCATTTGTTCAGCCGGATTTCAATGACAATGACTGGCGACCATTGGATTTGCCGCACGATTGGGCTGTGGAATTGCCATTCGCCACCAATGGCCTTACCGGCATCAATGGCACCAATGGCACAAGCGATAATGATGTGAATGAAATTAGCGGCACAGCTGCAAAAGACCTTGTCAGTCATGGTTTTAAAGCGGTCGGCCCTTTGTTTCCGCAAAATAGCATCGGCTGGTATCGCAAAGAATTTAATTTGCCAGTAGGCGACAAAGGCAAAACTCTTTGGCTCGATTTCGACGGTGTTTATCGCAATTCACTCGTCTGGCTGAATGGCCATTGTCTCGGAAGACATTTGAGTGGTTACAACAGTTTTCGCTACGACATCAGCCAATTTGCGAATTACGGCGGCAAAAATGTTTTGGTCGTGCGCGTGGATGCCTCGCGGTTTGAAGGCTGGTTTTACGAGGGCGCTGGAATTTATCGTCATGTGTGGTTGAAAAAAACTGCGGCGATTGCGATTGCACCGGATGGAATTTTTGTATGGAGCGAATTTTCAAATAACGTGCCGCAAGGACAGGCATTGATTCAATTGCGGGCGACGGTCACAAACGCGGCACAAAATTCAGCCGACGCTGAAGTTAAAGTTGATTGGGACATCATTGCGCCGGATGGCAAAACAATTCGCGAAGGTGGTGCGCATGAAACGGAAGACGTTCAACCGAATTCAGAAACGCAATTCAGCCGCGAAATTGGAATCAATTCGCCGGTTTTCTGGTCGCCCGAAAATCCAAAGCTTTACAAACTCATCACGACGGTTGAGAGCAGCGGCAAAATTATTGACCGAAAGGAAACCGAATTTGGCATCCGCACGATTGCTTTCGATGCAACCAATGGATTTTTATTGAACGGCAAACCGTATCTTATCAAAGGTGTTTGCAATCATCAGGATTTTGCCGGTGTCGGAACGGCTGTGCCGGATGCGATTGAGTATTATCGCGTGGAAAAGCTGAAAGAAATGGGCTGCAACGCCTGGCGCACCGCGCATAACCCGCCGAACCCTGAATTGTTGGAAGCTTGTGACCGGCTGGGAATGTTGGTCATGGACGAAAATCGTCGCATGGACACGAACGCCGAAACGCTCGATGACCTTAAAGAAATGATTTTGCGAGACCGGAATCATCCGAGTGTCTTTATCTGGTCGCTCGGTAATGAAGAACCATTGGCCGGCGCAAGCTCGGGTGCCGGCATCGCCACGGTGATGCAGGACGTTGCTCACAAGCTCGACCCGACGCGGCTTTGCACCGTAGCAATGTATGGAGGCGTGGGTGGCAACGAGGGAATTTCCACGGTGATTGACGTGCAAGGAATTAATTATCATACGACAAAAATTGACGGCTATCACGCCAAACATCTCTCGCAACCCATTGTTGGCACGGAAACCGCCAGCACAGTCACGACGCGCGGCATTTATGCCGATGATAAAGAGCAAGGTTACATGAGCGCTTATGGCGATGGACATCCCAGTTGGGGCGCGAAGCCGTGGGATTGGTGGCCGTTTTACGCGACAAATTCATTTGCCAGCGGCGGATTTGTCTGGACGGGATTTGATTATCGCGGCGAGCCGACGCCGTATAAATGGCCGTGTATCAATTCGCATTTTGGTTTGATGGACACGTGCGGTTTTCCAAAGGACATTTATTACTACTATCAATCATGGTGGCAGAATAAACCGGTGCTACATATCACAACACATTGGAATTGGCCGGGCGGGAAAGGCAAAACAAATTTGGTGCGCGTCTTTAGTAATTGCAAAGAAGTTGAATTGTTTTTGAACGGCAAAAGTCTCGGCAGACAATCCATGCAGCCCAACAGTTATCTTGACTGGAACGTGATTTATGAGCCGGGGACTTTGAGCGCGAGAGGTTTTGATGCACATGGGAAAATGATTGCCGAAAGCAAAGTGGAAACCACCGGCGCGCCTGCGGCCATTCAACTTTCACCCAGCCAAAAAATTATCAACGCTGACGGTAAAGATTGCAGCATCGTGAATGTTTCAGTTGTGGATTCAAAAGGACGTGTTGTTCCGGTTGCGGACAATTTAATTCATTTTGAATTGGATGGACCGGGAAAAATCATCGGTGTAGGCAATGGTGACCCGAGCAGCCACGAACCCGACAAGGCAAATCAAAGAAAGGTATTCAATGGCTTAGCGCAAGTCATCGTGCAAGCAACCGAGAAAGCTGGAACGATTAAATTAACTGCAACGGCGACTAATTTAATGACGGCAACGACCACAATTTCAGTCAAATGAATGTATTATTTTTCTGTAACGGATTAAACCCCCAAGCAGATTGCTTCCAGTAAAACTTCCAGTAACTGCATATCAAAACATAAACATGCAGCCGAAATCTGTTCTGGTCAATCCCGGCCATTTCCCATGTGCAGCGAAGGCCACCTAAAATGAAAGGTGTCCATGAAAAACAGATTCCGGCTGTGCAAACGCGGGAAAATTTTTTACAGCCTGATTCAGAAACCGGCAAACGTGAATCCGATCGGCAAAAAGCGGCTCAAATTATCCGCGCAAAGAATGACGCCGCGACACGTCCGGTTTCGATTAACCTGACCCTTGCCAAAGCGTATTTGCTTGCTGCTGACCCAAAGTTGATGGAGCGAACCTGGTCGCTTTTGATGGAAGAATTTTGTTCCATCGGCAAAGAATCCACACGGCTGCGCCGGCGTCGGGCAATAAAAAGTTCAGTTTATGATTCCATCCGAAATAAAAAATTAATTGAGACAACTGGCGATGACCTTCGGCTTGTTCTCAAATCGGGCGGCAACTTTGAACCCTAGAATAAATTGGTCGCCGATTCGCACAAGCCGATGAAAGTTTCTTCCGCCAGATTCAATCGCCTGCCGCGCCAATGTAAAATTCCCCAGCGACGCTGAAGCTTTCGTCGTCCCAACGGCAGGGCCACGAGCGAGCCTTCGTCAATTTCCTTTCGCGCGACCCATTGCGCCAGAATGCTGACGCCCAATCCAAGTTTCACCAATTCCTTCGTCGCTTCCATGCTGCCGACTTCGATGACGGTATTGAGCACCATTTGCTCGCGCCGAAAATAATCTTCCACGAGTCGGAACGTGACGCTGTTTTTGCTGTAAAGAATGAAACTTTGTTTCGGAATTTCCGCGCGCTCGATGCGTTTGGATTGCGCCCATGGATGTTGCGTGCCGACGAGAAAAAATAATTCGTCTGCGAACAACGGATGAAATTCCAATTGCGGTTCATTTCCCGGATCGAGCGAAAGCGCCAGGTCAATGCGATGCTGCAACAACGACGAAACCATGCCGCGCGTGTCGTTCGGCTCGATGCTAATCGCGTGTTCGGGAAAACTTTCTTTGAATTCGCGCAACACCGGCGGAATGATGTGCTGGCAAGCCGTCGTGCTCGCGCCCAAACGCAATCGCCCTTTTCCCCATTTCCCGAGATGCCCGAGCGACTCGCGCACGCCATTCATTTCGCGCAAAATTTTTTGCGCCGATTGCAAAAGCTGTTCGCCCGCCTGCGTCAGCGCAATTTTTTTGCCCAACCTGTTCAAAAGCAGACAGCCCACATCGCGTTCCAGCGCCTTCATCGAGTGGCTGACGCCCGATTGCGTCAGATGAAGCTCGCGCGCTGTCTGCGTGAAACTGCCCGTGCGCGCCAAAACACAAAACGCGCGCAACTGCCTGCTGTCAATCGGTGCATTCATATATGAATCAAATTCATTTTTTCCATGCGCATTACGCGGAGCATTCATCGCGCCAAAAATGAAACATGGCACGTTCGCCGCTAATCTTTCGCGCAGCGATGAAAATTTGCCGCGCGTGATTAAAAAAATATCCATCGCAAAAACTGCGAGTCCGCATTCCAAAAAATTGCGACTCGGTTTCGTGCCGTTGACCGATTGCGCGCCACTGGTGATGGCGCAGGAACTTGGCCTGTTCAAAAAATTCGGACTCGACGTTGTTTTGAGCCGCGAACTCGGCTGGGCGACCATCCGCGACAAAATCATCCATCGCGAACTGGACGCCGCGCACGCCGTCGCCGGAATGCCGTTCGCCGCGACGCTCGGACTTGGCTCCGTCCAATGCGATTGTCTCACCGCACTCGTTTTGAATTTGCACGGCAACGCTATCACGCTTTCAAACGATTTGTGGGAACGCGGCGTTCGCGACGGCGAGACGTTGCGGAAAGAAATTCTGAAAACGCGCCGCGAAAAAACGTTCACGTTCGGCGTCGTCTATCCGTTTTCATCGCACAATTTTCTTTTGCGCGGCTGGCTGGCGCGCGTGGGAATTATTCCCGACCGCGACGTGCGCATCGTCGTCGTGCCGCCGCCGCAAATGGTCGCGAATCTTAAGGCCGGACATCTCGATGGCTTTTGCGTCGGCGAACCGTGGAATTCCGTCGCCGTGCAATCGCGCGTGGGCTGGTGCATCGCCGCGAGCGCGGAATTGGATTTCGGTCATCCGGAAAAAGTTTTGATGGTTCGCGGCGAATTTGCCGGAAAACGAAACGAAGAACATCTCGCGCTCATTGCCGCGCTGCTTGAAGCGTGCGAATTTTGCGACGCGCCGGAAAATCACGAGCAGATTGTCGCCACACTCGCGCGTCGCGAATACATCGGCGCGACGGAAGCAGCATTGCGCCGCAGTTTCAGCGGCGAATTTGATTTCGGCCACGACCTCACGCGCACCGTTCCCGATTTCACAGTTTTTCATCGCTACGAGGCCAACGAGCCGTGCGGGAAAAAAGCCGCGTGGGTCATTCAACATTTGCGCGACAGCGGACTTTGCAAAGACGCGAACGCACTAAATTTCGCGCTCAGCAAAAAAGTTTTTCGCGCGGACATTTTTGAAAGAGCCGTTCGGCTTCACAATTCCAATCCAACTCCAAAAAATGAAACAGAAAAACAAACCGTCCTCGTCTAATTTTTCACGCCGCGATTTTCTCGGCAAAGCCGCCAAAGGCATCACGCTCACCGCGCTTTTTGCTGGATTGCCTAAATCATGGGTCGGCAGCGTTTATGCCAGCGACGCTCCGGAAACGGCCGCGCTGAATTTCGGCATGATTGCGCTGACGGATTGCTCGCCCATCGTCATCGCGCACGAAAAAGGATTTTTCAAAAAATACGGCATCAATTCCACCGTGACGAAAGGCGCGAATTGGGCGGCCATCCGCGACAATCTTTCGAGCGGCACGATTCAAGCCACGCACATGCTCATCGGAATGCCGATTGCAAGCACGATGGGCCTCGCCGGTTCGCCGAAGAAACCGATGATTATTCCGTGGCTGATGAATCGCAATGGCCAGGCGATTTCACTCAAGACAGAATGGAAAGGAAAAGTTGGAGCGGACCCGAAAGCCTTGATGCCGTTTGTGAAGCAAGCGCAGTCGCTCGGCGAGCCGTTGACGTTCGCGATGACATTTCCTCCGGGCACGCACGCGATGTGGATGCGCTATTACCTCGGCGCAGGCGGCATCAATCCCGACAAAGATATTTCGCTCATCGTCGTTCCGCCGGCGCAAATGGTCGCGAACATGAAGATTGGAAAAATGGACGGCTTCTGCGTTGGCGAACCGTGGGGCGCGCGCGCGATTGCCGATGGAATTGGTTTCACTTCCGTTTCCACGCAAGACATGTGGCGCGACCATCCCGAAAAAGTTTGCGCGTTTCTTGCCGAATTTGCCGACAAAAATCCGAACACGGTCAAGGCGGTTTTGAAAGCATTGAACGAAGCGAGCGTATGGCTCGACGATTTGAACAATCGCCCGGAGCAATGCGACATCGTTTCGCGCCCGACTTACATCAATTGCGACGCCAAGACAATTCTCGGACGGTTGCAAGGTCACTACGATTACGGCGACGGTCGCAAAATTGAAGACCCGAACTACATGATTTTCAGCAGCCGCAATTGCAATTATCCGCAGCCGAAATATGCCAAATGGTTTCTCACGCAATATCGCCGATGGGGACTTGTTCACGGCGCGCCGGATTACGACGGCATCGCGAAGCAAGTCATGCGCCCGGACATTTACGAAGAAGCGATGAAAGAAATCGGCTACACGCACGGCGGCATGAACAACGACAAGGAAACGCTGTTCGACGGCGCGACGTTCGACCCGACCGGCGATTTGGAGGCTTACGCAAAAAGTTTTGCGGTCAACAACGTGAAAGGCTGAAATGAAATCGTTCAAATTGGATTGGCTCGTGCTGCCGCTCATCGGCGCGGGAATTGTTTTGTTGCTCTGGCAAATTTCTTCCGCGACATGGGCAAAAGAATTGCCGTCGCCGCTCAAAACATGGGAGACGAGCAAACCTTACATCGTCGAGCCGTTCGCCAAACGCGGCGAAATGGACCAGGGCATTTTGCGATTCACGTGGTATTCGCTGATTCTCGTCGCAAAAGGTTACGCGCTCGCGCTGCTCATCGGCACGCCGCTTGGATTTTTTCTTGGACTTTCAAAAACGTTCACAAAAATTTTCGACCCGATAATCCAAGTGCTTCGTCCCGTTTCGCCGCTGGCATGGCTGCCGCTCGGATTGGTTTTGTTCATGGGCGCGGGAAAAAATGCTTCCGAACTCGGCGCGCTGTTCACCATCGCCATTTGCGCGATGTGGCCGACGGTTTTGAACACCGCCGTCGGCGTGCGCGCGATTCCGCAGGATTATTTGAACGTCGCCAAAGTTTTGAAACTCTCGCGCACGAAAACACTTTTCAAAGTCCTGATTCCTGCGGCGCTGCCGTATATGTTCACGGGATTTCGTTTGAGCCTCGGCATCGCGTGGCTCGTCATCGTCGCGGCTGAAATGCTCACGGGTCGCCCCGGCGTCGGCGGATTTCTCTGGCAGGAATACAACTCGCTCATCTACGAGCACATCATCCTTTGCATCATCACGATTGGTGTCGTGGGTTTTGTCCTCGACCGATTGATGAGCTTGGCGGAAAGCAAATTCAAAACAGCATAATTGCAATGGCCTTTCTCGAATTAAAAAATGTCAGCAAAGGTTTTGGTGCGAACGGAAGTCGCGCTGAAGTTTTGCGCGACATCAATCTGCAAATCGAAAAAGGCGAATTCGTCGCCATCGTCGGATTTTCCGGCGCAGGCAAAACGACGTTGATTTCGCTGATTGCCGGTTTGCTCAAAGCCGACAGCGGAAATCTGACGCTCAACGATTTAGAAATCACCGCGCCCGGCCCTGACCGCGGAATTGTTTTCCAAAATTATTCGCTGCTGCCGTGGCTTTCGGTGTTTGAAAATATTTTTCTCGCGGTCGAAGCCGTGAATCCCAATTGGTCGCCGCAAAAGAAAAAGGAGCACGTCGAAAAATACATCGCGATAGTTAACCTCACACCCGCGCGCGACAAAAAGCCGGGCGAACTTTCCGGCGGCATGAGGCAGCGCGTTTCCGTTGCGCGCGCGCTGGCGATGAATCCGCAAATTCTTTTGCTCGACGAACCGCTTTCGGCGCTTGACGCGCTGACCCGCGCGACATTGCAGGACGAAATTTCCCGCATTTGGTCGGAAGATAAAAAAACCGTCGTGATGATTACCAACGACCCTGACGAAGGAATTTTATTGGCCGACAGGATTATTCCATTGAGCGCCGGGCCGGGCGCGACGCTCGGGCATGCGATTCAAATTGATATTCCGCGTCCGCGCGACCGTAAAGCCATCAATCACGAGCCGCGCTTCAAGGAAATTCGCCGTGAAATCATTGAGTATTTGCTCAATTCAAAAGGCGAGCACCACGCGACGCTGACGAAAAAATTAATTTTGCCGGACATCGAGCCGGAAGATTTGTCGCTGCCGCGCCATGCGCTCGGCGGTCGAACAAAACCGATTCGCCGCCGCGAAGTGAAAGAAATCGAGGTGAGCGCATGAGCGATTATCTCGTCATAGATAATCTCACGAAGATTTATCCGACGCCGAAAGGCGACGCAGTCATCGTCAAGGATTTCAATCTTCGAATCAAAAAAGGCGAATTCGTCTGCCTCATCGGTCATTCCGGTTGCGGCAAATCCACTGTGCTTTCGATGGTCACCGGACTAAACGAAATCACCGGCGGCGGAATTATTTTGGCCGGGAAAGAATTGGTCGGGCCGGGACCGGATCGCGGAATCGTTTTTCAATCGCCGTGTTTGTTGCCGTGGATGACGGCGTTTGAAAACGTGATGCTCGGTGTTGACCAGGTTTTTTTCACGGCGGACAAAGCCGAGCGGAAACAAATCGCGGAATATTATTTGAGTGTCGTTGGCCTTGCCGATTCGATGCACAAAAAGCCTGCGGAACTTTCTCAAGGAATGCGCCAACGCGTTGGCATTGCCCGCGCATTTGCGCTTTCGCCGAAAATGTTGCTGCTCGATGAGCCGTTCGGAATGCTCGATTCGCTCACGCGGATGGAATTGCAGCAGGTGCTCATCGAACTGTGGCGCAGAGACAAAAAAACCGCGTTGATGGTGACGCACGACGTGGACGAAGCGCTGTTTCTTGCCGACCGAATCGTTTGCATGACCAACGGGCCGGAAGCCGAAGTTGGTGAAATTCTTGAAGTGCATTTTCCGCGTCCACGCGACCGCAAAGCCGTGCTGGAGCATCCCGATTACTACAAATTGCGCGAGCATCTCATCGCGTTCCTCGAAGAGCGCGCGCACAAAAAATTGCCAAAGACGAAAATTGATTTGCCGAAGTCATCACCGCCGCAAAATCCAAACGGTTCCGCCCATCGCAAAGCTTTGAACGTTTTGCTCAATC
Organism: Verrucomicrobiota bacterium; assembly: GCA_021323835.1. GTDB lineage: Bacteria > Verrucomicrobiota > Verrucomicrobiia > Limisphaerales > UBA11358 > UBA11358. Next base: position 25,039 of record JAJPKI010000194.1, read on the forward strand.
ACGCTTAATCAACCTATGCCAAACCTAAAAACTAAATCCATGATGCCAACCTTGAAAACTCTCTCCGCCGGCGCGCTGGTGCTCGCCGCGCTCGAACAAGCCCACGCGCAATACACGCCGCCACCGCCGCCCACGCCGTTTCAGGGATTTCTCAACGAATACTTGCGCGCGCAAAATCCCTACATGAATCAATGGGATTTTGGCGGCACCGACCGTTTGCGCTTCGAAGACAAATCCGGTTTTGCCATCCAAGGTCACACCGGCTCGGTGGATTTTCGCGACCACGGCGCGGACATGGTGAACGATTATTTTTTGAACCGTCTGCGCTTTCATGTCGGCTACACGGAAAAATGGTGGAGCGCTTACGTTGAACCGCAAAGCAGCGTGGCATTGAGCGACGAGCGCTTCGCTTACGCCAACGCACCCGCGATTCCGGGCACGGTGAAGCGAAAGGAAAACGGTCCGGAAGCCGACGCAATTGATTTGCATCAGGCGTATTTCACGCTCGGCAATCACAAAGAATTTCCGCTCTCGCTCAAAGCCGGACGGCAGGAATTGTCTTACGGCGAAGAACGGTTGGTCGGCGCTTTCGGCTGGAACAATGTCGGACGTTCATTCGACGCGGCGAAAGTCCGCTGGCAGAATGAATTTTTCGGCGCAGATTTTTTCACCGGCTATCCGGTAATTCCTGAAAATGGAAAATTTATTGACGTGGACAACACGCATGATTGGTTCTCGGGCATTTATGCCACGAGCACAAAGATTCCCACGACAATTCTCGATGTTTATTTTCTTTCGCGCAACGCCGACCGCAAAGCGATTAACACTGAGCCATCGCCGCAATTTCCGCAGCCGACCGCGCGCGATATTTACACCATCGGCGGACGATTGAAATCCAAGCCCGGCGAATTGGGTAATTTTGATTATTCACTCGAGGGCGCGTATCAATTTGGCGATTTCGCCGACCCGACAAAACCGGCGCTGACCGCTCCGCGATTGAAACAGGACGCATTTATGTTTGTCGCGCAAGGCGGCTACACCTTCGCTGATTTATGGGCCACGCCGCGGCTCGGGCTTGAATATGATTATTCTTCCGGCGACGGCAATTCCGCCGACGGCATGCACGGCACGTTCGACAATTTATTTCCAACGAACCACAAATTTTACGGCTACATGGATTTCATTTCGCTGCAAAACATTCAGGACGTTCGCGGCGAACTCACGCTCAAACCGACGACGCGTTTGAGCGTCGCGCTCGAAGGCCATGGCTTCTGGCTCGCGAATACGCACGATTATTTTTACAACGTTGCCGGTGCGCCGCGAACAACGGGCGGCGCCAGTGGTTACGGAATTCATTCCGGTTACAGTCCTTTCGTTGGAACCGAATTGGACTTGATTGCCGGTTACGCGCTCACACGCTATGCGCAAATCGAAGGCGGTTACGGCCACTTTTTTACCGGCAAATATATCCAGCAATCACTTGTCAGCGCTGGCGGCGAGCGCGACGCGGATTACGCCTATGTGCAATTTACACTTAATTTTTAGCGACACTGTTCCTCCTGTCGCCGCGCCCGCTCGCAAAAACGGGCGCGCTCTGATTTCCACTAACTGAAATGAAAATTGAGCCGCTCATTCCTGAAACTGCGCCATTCAATGGCGAGCAACGCCTTTGGCTTAACGGCTATGTCGCCGGATTGCTCGCGGGGAAAAATTTTGTTCCGGCGAATCAAAATGGTTCGGGAAAAAATGCCGCGACGATTCCGTTGCTTATTTTATTCGGCAGCCAGACCGGCACGGCGGAAAAATTGGCGAAGCAAATTGCAAAAGAATCGAAATCCTGCGGCTGCAATTCGCGTGTCGTAGATGCCAACGAACATGCAAAAATTGATTGGAGCAAAGAAACGAATTTGCTCGTCGTCACCAGCACTTACGGCGACGGCGATATGCCGGACAATGCGCAAAATTTTTGGGAATGGCTGCAAACCGACGCCGCAAAATCGCTCGCACATCTAAATTTTTCTGTCCTCGGGCTCGGCGATACGAATTACGAACATTTTTGTGCTGCCGGAAAGAAAATTGACGCGCGTCTGGAACAAATTGGCGCGAAACGGATTCATCCGCTCGCCGATTGCGATTTGGATTACGAAGCGAAGGCAAAAAATTGGACGAACGATGTGTTGACTGCGTTCGCGCCGGAAAAAAATCTCACGCAAAGACGCGAAGACGCAAAAACCGTAGAAATAATAGAATCTCTTCGCGCCTCTGGGACTTTGCGTGAGGAATTTTCCAAATCAAACCCATTTCCCGCCCGTCTGCTGACAAATTACAGATTGAATTCCAATGGTTCACAAAAAGAAACGCGTCATTTCGAAATTTCACTGGAAGATTCCGGCCTGAATTACGAAGTCGGCGATGCACTCGGAATTTTCCCAAAAAATTGTCCCGAACTCGTCGCGGACATTTTGCGCGCGCTCAATTTTTCCGGTGATGAAATGGTCTCGCTAAATAACAACGGCGAAATTCCAATTCGTAAAGCGCTGAAGGAATTTTATGACATCACTAAACCGTCGCCGGAACTTTTGAAATATATCGGCGAACGAAATTCTGTTTTAGGCGAATTGCTTTTGCCGGAACGCAAGGACGATTTGAAAAAATTTCTTTGGGGACGCGAAATCATTGATTTGTTGCTCGCCACGCCCGAAGTAAAATTTTCGCCCGACGAATTTGTCGCGCTGCTGAAAAAACTCGCGCCGCGTCTTTATTCGATTTCGTCCAGCCCAAAAACGCATGCCGGGCAAGTGCATTTGACCGTCAGCATCGTTCGCCACGAATCGCACGGACGCAAACGCAAAGGCGTCGCTTCCACTTTTCTCGCCGACCGTGCGATGGAAAATCCAATTCCAGTTTTTGTGCAAACATCATATGGGTTTCGTCTGCCCGCTAACGGTGAAACGCCAATCATCATGGTCGGGCCTGGAACAGGTGTCGCGCCATTTCGCGCATTTTTGCATGAACGTCGCGCTGTTGGCGCGAAGGGAAAGAACTGGCTGTTCTTTGGCGAACAGCGCGTCGCGACGGATTTTTATTATCGCGACGAACTGGAAAAAATGTTTTCCGACGCCCATCTCACAAAATTGTCCACGGCATTTTCGCGCGACCAATCGGAAAAAATTTATGTGCAGCACCGGATGCTTGAGCACGCCACTGAATTGTGGTCATGGCTCGAAAGCGGCGCGCATTTTTACGTTTGCGGCGATGCCTCGCGCATGGCGAAGGATGTGGACGACGCGCTGCATAAAATTATTGAAACGGCGGGAAACAAAAGCGCGGACGATGCGAAAGCTTATGTCGCGAAATTGAAATCGGAAAAGCGTTACCAACGCGACGTGTATTGAGCATGAGCAATCTTCCCATCCAACACGTCAACGGCGAGCCGCTCAATGACGAGCAGCGAAAATATCTCGAAGGATTTTTCGCCGGTCTCGCTGCGCACGGCGTTTCGTTTGGTGATGTCGACCCAATGCCGGTGACGGAAAAAAAAGTTTCGTTCGACGATTTGATTTTTGAGGAGCGCGTGAAACGCGAATTGCATCCGCTCGACGCTTACGACCAGATTCTCGAAAACGCCGCAACAAATAAAGCGCCGGACAAAGAGGAAATTTTTCGTTTCAAATGGAACGGACTTTTTTTTCTCACGCCAAATAAAGAAGCGTTCATGGCGCGATTGCGGATTCCCGGCGGCCAATTAAAAACTTTTCAACTGCGCGAATTGGCAAATGTCGCGAAAGAATTGACGAGCGGCTACGTGCAAATCACGACGCGCGCGAATTTTCAGATGCGTTTGATTCAGCCGAAAGACGCGCCGGAAGTTTTACGGCGCATTCAATCCATCGGTTTGCACACGCGCGGCGCGGGCGCGGACAACATCCGCAATCTCACGGCGAATCCGACTGCGGGAATTGACCCGCACGAATTAATTGACGTGATGCCGTTTTGCCACGAACTCGCGCAAATCATCATCAACGACCGTTCGTATTACGATTTGCCGCGCAAGTTCAACATCGCCTTCGACGGCGGCGGACTCATCGGCACGGTTGAAGATACGAACGACATTGGCGCGAAAGCCGTGAAAATCGGCGACGAAATTTTCTTTCGCATCGCGCTCGGCGGCGCAACCGGACACAAATCGTTCGCGCGCGACCTCGGCGTTTTGGTGAAACCGTCGGAATTGAACAAAGTGATTGCCGCGATTGTTCGCATTTATATTGCCAACGGAAATCGCGGCGACCGAAAAAAAGCGCGGCTGAAACATTTGCTCGAAACATGGTCGCTGGAAAAATATCTCGGCGAGGTGGAAAAAATTCTTGGCTACAAATTGCAACGCGCTCCGGCGGACTTGAAATTGGAATTTTCAGATTCAAAATTTCCGCATTCGCATCTCGGCGTTCACTCGCAAAAGCAAAAAGGCTTGAATTACATTGGCGTCGCGATGCCGGTCGGCCAAATCACGCCGAAACAAATGCTGCGCGTTGCGGAGATTGCCGACCTTTACGGTTCAGGCGAAATCCGACTGACCGTCTGGCAGAATTTTATCATTCCAAATGTTCCCGATGCTTACGTCGAAACCGTAAAAAAGGCGTTGCGCAAAATCGGTTTCGACACGCAACAAAGTTTGTTGCGCGGCGGATTGGTCGCTTGCACGGGAAATTCATATTGCAAATTTGCGCAATCGAACACAAAACGCCACGCGCTCGAACTCGCAGATTATCTCGACAAAAAATTTTCGCTCGACGCGCCCATCAACATCCATCTCACCGGCTGCCCGAATTCTTGCGCGCAACATTACATGGGCGACATCGGTTTGCTCGGCGTGAAAGTCCGCGGCGAAGACGGCTACCACGTTTTTGTTGGCGGCGGCTTCGGGAAAAATCAGGCGGTCGGACGGCAAATTTTTTCCGGCATCACCGTCAACGATTTGCAGCCGACGTTGGAAAAAATGTTGAAAGGTTATTTGCGGCGGCGCGAGGCGGGCGAAACATTTCAAAAATTTACGCAACGACACGAGTTGAACACGTTGCAGGCAATTTTCACCAACGACGAATGATTGCGCCTGCCACAGAAAATTCGCGCACGTTGATTGACGAATTGCTCGTCGAGCAGCGCACGCTGACAGCGGTGGAACGCTTCTCGCAGCACCACGACCGCAACGGCCATTCAGAAAAAATTTACAGCGCGCTGATGCCGACACGTTCGCCAAATCCCGGCGAGCAATACGCGTTTCAAGTGAACCTCGACGCCTGCTCCGGTTGCAAAGCGTGCGTCGCCGGTTGCCATTCGCTGAACGGCTTGGACGAAAATGAAACGTGGCGCGAAGTCGGATTGCTTCACGGTGTCGCGGAAGAAAAATCATTTCAGCAAACCATCACGAGCGCGTGTCATCACTGCGTTGACCCCGGCTGTCTCAACGGTTGCCCGGTGAAAGCCTACGACAAAGACCCAGCGACGGGCATCGTGCGGCATCTCGATGACCAGTGCATTGGCTGCCAGTATTGCGTAATGAAGTGTCCGTATGAAGTGCCGAAGTATTCTGAAAAACTTGGCATTGTCCGCAAGTGCGACATGTGCGTGAGCCGCCTTGCCGTCGGCGAAGCGCCCGCGTGCGTGCAATCATGTCCGAACGGCGCAATCAAAATCACATTGGTAAATCAGTCGGAAATCAGGACGCAATTTCAAAACGGTGAAGCGCAAAAAAATTTCCTCGCCGATTCTCCAAATCCAAAAATCACTTTACCGACAACGCGCTACATTTCAAAACGTCACTTGAACGGAACTATTTTTGCCGCCGACCGCGACGTGCCGCGATTGGACAATCCGCATTGGCCGTTAATTTTCATGCTGGTTTTTACTCAAGCGGCGGCTGGAATGTTCTTGGCAGCGGCAATCGCGCAAAATCTCGAAACAAAATTTTTGGAACTCGCGGCGTTTGTAATTTTGAATTTCGGACTGCTCGCCGCGCCGTTGCATCTGGGCAAACCGCTGAAAGCGTGGCGCGCATTTCTGGGTTGGCGCACAAGTTGGTTGAGTCGCGAAATTATCGCTTTCAACACGTTTGCTCCGCTGGCCGCCGCCGCGACTGCGCTTGCGTGGTTGCCATTTCTCGCAGAAAAATTTCCGAGACTCGGTGATTTGCTTCAAAAAATTCCGGCAGCATTTTTACCGCTCGAAAAATTTCAGTTGCCGTTGGCGATTTTCGCCGCCGCGATTGGCCTGTGTTGCGTTTTCATTTCCGCCATGGTTTATGTGGACACCAAACGCCCATTCTGGTCACAACGACATTCCTTCGGTGCATTTTTTGGGACGACGCTCCTGCTCGGCGCGACATTTTCAGCCGCGACCTTTGCATGGCTCGGCAATTTGCATTTTGCGCGGCAATTCGCTGTTGTCGCGCTCGTCGTTCGCGCAATGCTTTTCGTCTGGCGGCGATTGGAAATTCGTTTCGCTTTCAGTAATCCGGCAAGTCCGATCCATTTGAACGCCCGCGCCATTCGCGAATTGCTTCCATGGACGCCGCGGACGCGAATAATTTTATTTATCGCTTCCACAGTTTTCGGTTTGCTCGCCATTGCGGACATTGCAAATGCGGTGATGATTTGGGCCAGTGCGACCGTAGTAACAACTTTCATTTCAGAAATTGTCGTCCGCTACGTTTTCTTCCGCGCCGGCGCGGGCAAAAAAATGCCCGGAGGAATTGCCGCGTGAAATTAAATTTTCCAAAGCCGACTTTGCGCGAATGGCACGGGCCGTTAACGGAAGATTTGGTTTTGCATCCGGGTGATTTCGGCCTCGGAAAAATTCCCGCGCGTTTGAAACCCGATGCGACGACGACGATGACCTGCGGTTTTTGTTCGACTGGCTGTGGTATGAAAATTCATTTAAAAAACGGCGAAGCCATCAATTTGAGCGCAGATGAA
>JAJPKI010000368.1 GCA_021323835.1 Verrucomicrobiota bacterium
GAAAATCCGAGCGTCCAATAATTTCAATCACTCCATCCGCGCGAAAACGTCCAACATCGCCGCTCGCGTAAAGTTTTCCCGCGCCAAATGGATTCGGGAGATATTTTTTATCCGTCAAATCCTTGCGATTCAAATAACCGCGACTAACACATTCGCCGGCGATAAAAATTTCTCCCGCCACGCCAATTGGCACCGGCTGCAAATGCGTGTCGAGAATATACATTTGCGTGTTCGCGAGCGGTTTGCCGATGGGCAGGGGATTCATCTCGCCGACTTCCGTGACCGGAAATGCCTGGCACCAAACGGTCGTTTCCGTCGGGCCGCAGAGATTAATCAAATCGCCGGTCATCATTTCGCGCAATTGTTTCGCGAACGCAACCGACAGCGGTTCGCCGCCGAGTAAAACGCGTTTCAGTTGCCGAATCGCTTTGTCCGCGCCGGGCATCAGCGATAATTGCCGCATAATTGAGACCGAGCTTTGCCAATGCGTGACGCCGTGACGCAAAATCAGCGACGGAATCGTAAAAAATTTGTCCGGCTTGATGACGACTTTGCTGCCGCGCGCGAGCGTGTAGAAAAATTCCGTCACCGACAAATCGAACGACATGCTGCACACAGAAATCCAAACGCCCGGTTCGGAGCCAAGCAGCCGATCTAAACCCTCGAACAGGTTCACGACATTCCTGTGCGTGACCATGACGCCCTTCGGCTGCCCGGTCGAACCGGACGTGTAAATCAAGTAACAAAGATTTTCGGAAGTCGGTTGAGGAACTTCGGTTTGCGAACTTTCCGAATTCAATTCCAAATTTTCCTCGTCAATGCAAATGACTTTCAAATTTTTAAACTGTAAATTGTCGCGCAACGATGTTTGTGTGACCAAAACCGTCGCCTGCGAATCTTCCAGCATGAATTGCAATCGCTCTTTCGGATACGCCGGGTCGAGCGGCAAATAACATCCACCTGCTTTCAAAATTCCCATGACGCCGACAATCATGTTGAACGAACGCTCAACACAAATGCCGACGCGCGAATCCGGCGTAATGCCGAGGGCGCGCAATTGTTTTGCCAATTGATCCGCGCGCTCATTCAATTCGCGATACGTCATCTGCTCGTCATCAAAAATCAAAGCGACGGCATCCGGCGTGCGGGCGACTTGCTCCTCAAACAATTGATGAACGCATTTGTCTTTCGGAAATTCGGCGGCGTTGTCGTTCCACTCGATGAGCATTTTTTGCCGCTCGCTCGACGTTAGAATTGGCAGCGACGAAATTTTCTCCGCCGGATTTTCAAGAACGCCACGCAGCAACGTTTCGAAGTGTCCGAGCATGCGGTCAATCGTCATTTCCTCGAATAAATCCGTGTTGTATTCTAAATAACCGCCAAGTGCGCCGTCGGTTTCTTCGAGCGACAATTCGATGTCGAATTTCGCGACGCCGTTGTGCGTGGGAAGAATTTTTGTTTTCAATCCGGCCAGTTCCGGTGCGCGCAACGATTCGTTTTGCAGCACGAACATCACTTGCGCCAATGGCGGACGGCTCGCATCACGCTCGATTTGCAACTCGTCTACAATTTTTTCCAGAGGCACGTTTTGGTTCGCAAACGCTTCGAGCGAATTCTTTTTGATTTGTGCGAGCAAATCACGAAACGTCATGCCTTCGGAGAAATCCGCGCGCATGATGAGCGTGTTCAGGAAAAGTCCGATGAGATTTTCGGTTTCGCTGCGCGTGCGCCCGGCAATCGGCGAGCCGACCAAAATTGTTTCCTGCCCGGAATAGCGGTGCAACAGCGTTTGGAACGCCGCGAGCAGCAGCATGAACGGCGTCACATTTTCGCGCTGACTTAATTGACGCAACTGCGCCGTCAATTCCGTGCCGAGCGAAAAATATTTTGCTTTGCCGTTGAATGTTTGCGTTGCCGGACGCGGATGGTCCGTTGGCAAATCCAAAGCCATCGGCGCGCCGGACAATTTTTCTTTCCAATACGACAATTCCTTTTCCAGTGAACCGTTTTGCAGCCAGCCGCGCTGCCAATGCGCAAAATCGGCGAAGGCAAATTTCAGTTCCGGCAAATGTCGCGTGTGGCCGTTCGTGAACGCCCCGGAAAAATTTCCGTAGAGCGCGGACAGTTCGCGATAAAAAACGCCGAGCGACCAGCCGTCGAACACGATGTGATGCGTCGTGACGAGCAGCACGTGCGCATCGGCCGCGAGCTTCACGAGTCGCGCGCGCAGCAGCGGGCTTTCGGTGAGATTGAATGGGCGGGTTGCTTCCTTGTCGGCGAGCCCTTGCAGTTCCCTCTCGCGTTGTTCTTCAAGCAACCCGCTCAAATCCGTGACAGAAATCGAAAACGGCTTCGGCGCCTCGGTGATGGCGACCGGCTTGCCGTTTTGATTTCTGAAAATCATGCGAAAAACTTCGTGACGGCGGATGATTTCGTTGAACGCCGATTCCAGCGCGGCGAAATTGATTTCGCCTTCGAGTCGCAACGCAATCGGCACGTTGTGAATCGGAAAATTTGGCTGTAATTGGTCAACGAACCACATCCGCTCCTGCGCAAACGAAATCGGCGTGACGCAATTGCGCTGAAACCGCGTCATTTGCGGAATCGGGAATAGCGTTGCTTCGCCAAGTTTTGCGGCGAGTTTTTCAATCGTCGGTGATTCGAACAAATCGTGAAGCGGCA
>JAJPKI010000044.1 GCA_021323835.1 Verrucomicrobiota bacterium
AATATTCGACGATGCTCGGCAACGATAAAGATTTTTTGCCGACGCGTGTTTCCTACAAATTAAATTTGCGCGGCCCAAGTTTGAATATTCAAACCGCGTGCTCCACATCGCTCGTCGCCACGTGTGTCGCGTGTGAAAATTTGCTGAACTACAATTGCGACATGGCGCTCGCCGGCGCGGTATCCGTCATGTTTCCGCAAGAACGTGGTTATCTTTTTCAAGTCGGCGGCATTTCATCGCCGGACGGACATTGCCGCCCGTTTGATGCAAATGGCGCGGGCACAGTTGGCGGCGGCGGCGTGGGAATTGTCGCGTTGAAACGCGTCGAAGATGCGATTCGCGACGGCGATACAATTTACGCCGTTATCAAAGGTTTTGGCGTCAACAACGACGGTGCAAATAAAATTGGCTTCACCGCGCCGAGTGTTCACGGTCAGGCCGAAGCAATTGCAATGGCGCATGCGATGGCGGAAATTTCTCCGGAAACCATCAGCTACGTTGAAGCGCATGGCACGGCGACACCGCTGGGCGACCCGATTGAAGTCGAAGGACTGACAAAAGCATTTCGCGCCGGAACGGAAAAGAAAAATTTCTGTGCCATCGGCTCGGTCAAAAGCAATGTTGGACATTTGGACGCGGCGGCGGGCGTAGTCGGCCTGATTAAAGTCGCGCTGGCGTTGCATCATAAAAAACTGCCGCCGACGCTGCATTTCGAATCGCCGAACCCGAAAATCGATTTTGCGAACAGCCCGTTTTACGTCAACGCGAAATTGACGGATTGGCAGCACAACGGTTCGCCCTTGCGGGCGGGAATTAGTTCGTTCGGAATCGGCGGGACGAACGCACACGTCGTCATCCAAGAAGCGCCGGAATCAAAAATTTCAAGTGCGTCGCGTCCAGCGCAATTGCTCATGCTTTCCGCAAAAACAGAAAGCGCGCTGGACACCGCGACAAAAAATCTTGCAATACATCTAAAAGAAAATCCGGAAATCAATTTGGCTGATGCCGCTTATACGTTGCAAGCCGGCCGCCGTGAATTTTTAAAACGCCGAATACTCGTTTGTCGGGATGTAAATGACGCAATAAAAATTTTGGAAGCCAGCGACACCAGGAAAATTTTCAGCAACTCCGTCGCACGCGAAAATCCGCCGGTTGTTTTCATGTTTCCCGGCCAGGGTTCGCAGCAAATCAACATGGCGCGCGGAATTTACGAAACGGAACCGTTGTTTCGTGAAACCGTTGACCATTGCGCAGCGATTCTCAAACCACATTTGAATTTTGATTTTCTCTCGACACTTTTTCCATCAAATGAAAACAATGAAATTGCAAAAGAGCAGTTGAGCAAAACCGCATTTGCGCAGCCGGCACTTTTCGTCATCGAATATGCTCTCGCAAAATTGTGGATGAGCTGGGGCATTTTGCCCGAAGCGATGATTGGCCACAGTATCGGAGAATACGTGGCCGCGACACTTGCCGGAGTTTTTTCGCTCGAAGACGCACTGAAAATTGTCGCCACTCGCGGAAAAATGATGCAAGAGCTTCCGCCGGGCACAATGCTCGCGGTGAGGATGCCGGAAAATGAAGTCGCGCCGCTGCTCAACGGCCATTTGTCGCTTGCAACGGTAAACGCCGCGTCGCTTTGCGTGATTTCCGGCGCCAACGACGCCGTCGCGGAATTGCAAAACGAATTGGCCAAACGAAATGTTCTTTGCACGCCGCTGCGCACGTCGCACGCTTTTCATTCGTTGATGATGGAGCCGATTTTGGCCCCGTTCACAAAATTGGTTGCCGGCATTGAACGCCGCGCGCCGCAAATTCCGTTCATTTCCAATGTTACCGGCACGTGGATTTCCGCCGAAGAGGCGGCCAATCCAAATTATTGGGCGAAACATTTGCGCCAAACGGTGCGCTTTGCCGACGGTGTTGGCGAATTATTGAAATCGCCGGAACGAATTTTTCTTGAAGTCGGGCCGGGACAAACATTGAGCAATTTGACGCGGCAACATCCGGCGCGCAATCCGGCGACCACGGCTGTTTCCACGCTGCCGCAAATCAAAGACGAAATTTCCGACGAAGAACTTTTGCTGCAAGCGCTCGGCCAACTTTGGCTGAACGGCATTCGTCCAAATTGGAAAATTTTTTACTCGCGCGAGCAGCGCAAACGAATTCCGCTGCCAACATATCCGTTCGAGCCAAAAAGATTTTGGGCTGAACCCGTTAAATCAGGGCAGCCGGCGTTCACGCTTGGCGTGGAAGCGCCGCCGGAAAAAGAAGAGCCAATCGAAATCAAAAACGGGCACGCCGAACCGGCCATTGCAGCCGACAAAAATAAAATCGTTTCGCGACTGAAAATTCTTTTGACGGAATTGTCCGGCTTTGATTTGGCAGAAATGAACGGCAACACGACATTCGCCGAAATGGGATTTGATTCGCTGTTCCTGACCAAAGTCAGTTTGGTAATCGAAAAAAAATTCGGCGTCCACATCGCCTTCCGGCAATTGCTGGAAGAATTTTCTTCACCCGATTTATTGGCCGCGCATATCGAATCCAATTTAGCGCCGGAAAAAGTTTCTGCCGAAACCGCAACTGCCGAAGCATCGCCAAAAGCGGAAACCAATTCCATCGTCACCGTGCCGTTGACGGACGGCCAGCGCGAGTTATGGCTCGCTACACAAATGGACGCGCAAACGTCCGCCGCTTACAACGAATGTCGTCTGCTTCACCTGCGCGGTGAATTGCAGCCGGAGAATTTGGCGCGCGCAATCCAATTGCTCGTGAATCGCCACGAAGCGTTGCGCGCGACATTTTCCGCCAACGGCGAATCGCAAAATATTCATTCGGCAATCAATTTTGAAGTCCCGCGTTTTGATTTGGCTTCGTTGACCGAAAATGAACGCGCGAAACGATTTGATGAATTGCAATTGGCCGAAGCGCGTCAGCCATTCGATTTGGTCAATGGCCCATTACTACGCGCAACGTTGATTCGCCTTGCCGGGAATCATCACGTTTTGATTCTCACGCTGCACCACATCATTTGCGACGGACATGCCTTTGGTGTTTTGCTGCGTGACTTGTGGAAAATTTATTCAGCGATTTGCGCCGGCGAAGAAACTAAATTGCCCGAGGCGCTGCAATTGAGCGAATACGTCCGCGCAAAAACGCAAACGGACAAAAATTCTCTGCGCAAAAAATCAGAAAAATATTGGCTCGAAAAATTTTCCAGCGGCGCACCCGCGCTGGAATTGCCCACGGATTTTCCGCGCACGACAGAAATTAATTTCGAAGGCGGTTGCGAAATGCGCGTGCTTCCGTCGGCATTGGTTCGTGAATTAAAAAACATCAGCGCGCGGCACAACGGCACATTGTTCGTGACATTGCTCGGCGCATTTTACGCTTTTCTTCGCAAATTGACCGCGCAAGACGAAATCGTTGTTGGCGTGCCTATTGCCGACCGCAATTTGGCCGGCGCGGACATCATGGCCGGACATTGCGTGAATTTTCTGCCGATGCACGCGGTCATCGAAGAAAAAATTTCATTCGACGATTTTCTTTCGGCGACCAAAAATAATTTTCTCGAAGCGCATGAGCATCAGCACTGCACGCTCGGAAATTTGCTGCAAAAACTAAATCTACCGCGCGAATCCGGCCGGATGCCGCTTGTTTCAGTCACGTTCAACGTGGACCAGTTGAAGGGAAAATTGGATTTCGCCGGCGTTGAAGCCGAACTTGCGAACAATCCGCACAGTTACATCAATTTCGATTTGGGCGTCAATCTCACGGAAATTGACGGCGGCTTGCAAATGGACTGCCGTTACAACGCCGGTCTTTTTTCTGCCGAAACAATTCAACGCTGGCTTGGACATTTTCAGACGCTGCTCGAAAGCATTGCCAAAAATTCGCGTCAACGCGTTTCAGAATTACCGCTGCTTTCAGCGGACGAGCGTCAAAAAATTCTCGTCGAATGGAATTCCACGCGAATGGATTTCCCGCGCGAGAAATGTATTCATCAATTGTTCGAGGAGCAGGTGGCGCGGACGCCAAACGCGACGGCAATTTTTTTTGGCAACGACGAAATGACTTATCGCGACCTGAATTTGCGCGCTGAAGAAATAGGGATGCAACTGCGTGCAACGGGAGTCGGGCCGGACGTTCCAGTGGGGATTTGCATGGAACGTTCGCCCGACATGGTCGCCGCCATGCTCGGCGTGCTCAAAGCCGGCGGCGCTTACGTGCCGCTTGACCCGAATTATCCGCAAGACCGCGTCGCCTTCATGCTGGAAAATTCCCGCGCACCGGTTTTGCTAACGGAAAATTTTTTACGCGAAAATTTTAAATCCAAAAATCCGAATCTGAAAATTCTTTGCGTCGAAGATTTGTTGAATGAGAAACGAAACAAGGAGAACCATTTCAATCCGCAATCCGCAATCCGCAATCCGCAATCGAATAATTTGGCATACGTGATTTACACTTCCGGTTCCACCGGCGTGCCAAAAGGCGTAGCCATCGAACATCGCAACGCCATCAATTTTATTTGCTGGGCGCAAAAAACTTTTTCTGCCGAAGAATTTTCCGGTGTGCTCGCGGCGACCTCAATTTGCTTCGACCTTTCGATTTTTGAGATTTTCGCCACGTTATGCTGCGGCGGGAAAATTATTCTCGCGAAGAACGCTTTGGAATTGCCGTCACTGCCGCGCAAAAACGACGTGCGTTTGATTAATACCGTGCCATCGGCAATTCGCGAATTGCTCCGCATCGGCGGCGTGCCGGATTCTGTTCGCGTCGTCAATCTCGCGGGTGAACCATTGCTGGCGGAATTGGCAAATCAAATTTACGAACAAACACACGTTGAAAAGGTTTTTGACCTTTACGGCCCGTCTGAAACGACAACGTATTCGACATTCACGCTTCGCCAGTGCGGCGGTCGCGCGACAATTGGCAAGCCGCTGGCAAACACACAAATTTATATTCTCGACCAAAATTTTCAGCCGGTTCCAATTGGCGTGCCGGGAGAAATTTTTATCGGTGGCGACGGCGTCGCACGCGGCTATTTGCATCGCGACGATTTGACAGCGGAACGATTTTTGAAAAATCCGTTCGCCGAAAATTCGCGCATTTACAAAACCGGCGATATTGCGCGCTGGTTGCCGGACGGAAATATCGAATATCTCGGACGCGGTGACCGGCAGGTAAAGATTCGCGGCTTCCGCATCGAGCTTGGAGAAATCGAATCGGCGCTCGTGAAACATCCAGCCGTTCGCGAATGCGTCGTGCTAGCGCGCGAAGATTCGCCCGGCGACAAACGGCTCGCGGCTTACATCGTTCAACATGCCGACAAAATCGCGACTGCAAGCGATTTGCAAAATTTTCTCAAAGGCAAACTGCCGGATTACATGATTCCGCAATTTGTTTTTCTCGATACGATGCCGCTGACGCCAAACGGCAAAATCAACAAGCGCGCTTTGCCGGTGCCGCAGCAATCACGCGTAAAAATTGCAGAAACTTTCGCCGCGCCAAGCACGCCAACGGAAGAAACGCTCGCGAAAATCTGGCGCGACGTTTTGCACATCGAAAAAATCGGCGTGCGCGACAATTTCTTCGAACTTGGCGGCCATTCGCTGCTCGTCACGCGCGTGGTTTCGCGCATTTGTGAAACGTTCCAAATCGAAATGACGATGCGCGAATTTTTCAACGCCCCGACAATTTCTGCCCTTGCTGCCGCAATTGAAGACGCCATCGTCGAGCAGGTCAGCCAAATGAGTGACGAACAAATCAATCGCATGAACGGCGATGAAACTAATTTGCTCAACGGCGAAAATTCTCGAATGAATTCCGAATTGTTGGATGGGCGGCGATAAATTTATGATTATTGAAACTGAAATTCCTTCGCGCCATGCCGATTTGTCGTCGACCAAGCGAGCGCTGTTGGAAAAACGTTTGCGCGGACAAATTGCGCCGGAAAAAAAACCGCTGACAATTCCGCGCCGGATTTTCGGCTCGTCGCCACTTTCATTTTCGCAGCAGCGACTTTGGTTTTTAAACGAATTACAGCCCGGGCCACTTTATAATATTCCAGTCGCGGTTCGTTTGCGCGGCGAACTGAATCGCGACGCGCTGCGTCACGCGATTAATTCCGTTATTTCGCGCCACGATGCGTTGCGCACAAAATTTACAATTGAAAATGGCGAGCCAAAACAAATTGCTGCTGAATCTGCGCCGCGCAATTTGCCGGAAATTGATTTAACGCTTCAGCCGGAATTTCGTCGCGAAAGTGATTTGCGCCAATTGCTCGAGCGCGAAGCATCGCGACCGTTCGATTTGTCGCGCGATGAATTGTTTCGGGCGCTGCTCATTTGCGTCGGTGACGACGAGCACGTTTTGTTTCTCAACCAGCATCACATCATTTCCGATGCGTGGTCGCTCGGCATTTTTTTTCGCGAGCTTGGATTTTTTTACAACAATTTTATCACTGAGCGCGCCGCCGTCGCGCCGATGCCGCAAATTCAATACGCCGATTATGCCGCGTGGCAGCACGATTGGATGCAAACGCCGGCGATGCAAACGCAAATGGATTTTTGGAAAGCATATTTGCAGGGCGCGCCGCAATTGCTTGAATTGCCGACGGACAAGCCGCGTCCGTCAGCGCAATCGTTTCGCGGCGGACGCGTGGCGCGGCTATTGTCGAAATCGCTCGCGGAAAAATTGAAACAATTGAGCCACGCGGAAAATGCGACATTGTTCATGACGCTGCTCACGGCATTCAAAATTTTGTTGCAGCGTTACACTCGGCAAGACGATTTGGTCGTCGGCTCGCCGATTGCCGGGCGCAATCGTTTGGAACTCGAAGGGGTCATGGGATTTTTCGTCA
>JAJPKI010000042.1 GCA_021323835.1 Verrucomicrobiota bacterium
CGCACGCCGCCGATGCCCAGCAACATTTCCTGCATGATGCGCGTGGTGCTGTCGCCGCCGTAAACGCGCGCCGTCAAATCGCGAAAGTGCGCTTCATTTTCAGGAACATTCGCATCGAGCAAATAAACCGGCACGCGCCCGACATTGATGCGCCACGCCTGAAACGCAACGTTGCTCATGCCAATTTCGACGTTGCAAACCAAACGTTCGCCTTCGGAATTCAAAACCGGTTCGAGCGGCACGTTCGCGGGGTCAATTAAATTATAATATTCCGTTTGCCAATTGTTCGTATCAATCGCCTGTTGAAAATAGCCTTCGCGATAAAACAAACTGATGCCGACAAATCCCAAACCCAAATCACTCGCGGATTTTGCGTGGTCGCCGGCGAGAATTCCCAGCCCGCCCGCGGAAATCGGCAGCGATTCGTGAAATCCAAATTCCGCGGAAAAATATGCGACGGGATTTTTGTGCAGCTTCGGCGCATTTTTATGTCCCCACGTTTCCTTGTCGGCCAGATATTTTTCGAAATCATTCAGCACATTGCGGGCGCATTTGGCAAATTGGACTTCCTGCAAATGCACACGCAGTTCGTAATCGGAAACTTCGCGCAACACGGCGACCGCGTTGTGATACAAATTTTGCCACGCGCGCGGCGAGAGTTGCTTGAACAAATCCTGCGCTTCCTGGTCCCACGTCCACCACAAGTTGCGCGAGAGCTTGTGCAGTCCGGCGACCAAATCATTCAATTCCGCACCCGTCAGTGTTTTCGTCATAGGTGAAATTCTCCATGGCCAGGGGGTTCGCGGCCACGAATTGACACTAAAGGTAGAACGAAATTTCGGCAAACAAATTTTCCATTCGCAATTCCGGTAAACGCGGTTAATTTTTCGGCGGAGGTCAATTTGAAAAAAATTTGCGTTTCATTTGCGGCAATTATTTTGCACGCGGAAATTCTTTTGATGTCGAACGGCTGCACGACGTTTAATTCAACTTCGGACAGCAATTCGAACATGCGCACAAATGAAGTTTCCGCTTTGTCGCCCTCACCTTATCACGTCGAAACGCCAACGCTCGCGCAATTGGCGCAGACATATCATTCGCAGGACAAAACATTTCACAGCAGCATGATTCAAATTTTTCCCGACGGCGAATTTGTCTGGAATTCAATCACGACGACGGCGCAAATGTTTCGCGGACAGATTTACGATTTGGATGCCAATGGTTTCGCAGTGAAATTAAGCAACGGCTCCGGCGATTCGTTTCATTTTCAATTCACGCCGGACAAACGCGGCTTTTGGTCGGTCGATGAAAATGGAAATAACGTCGAAGAATACCTGAAATAACCCAACCCCACCTCCTTGGCTTCAAAATCCGCCGCAAGTATGACGTTGAGCGTTTTTTATTTAATGGGGTAATTACCCTATGCCGTCTCCCGCGTCGTGTTTTGTGTCCCTTTGCGAAAAAAAATTAATTTTTTGGTAGGGTCTTCAATCTGCGGCTTTGCGGTCTTCACCCACTTTGTGAAACAACATAAACGTCTTAAGGTCTGAATCGTCAATGACCGCTAAACTTTGCCCAGAGTTCTTCGAGCCGCGACACGGTGGCCGCTTTTGGAAATGCTGCCGTGCGGCGCGACTATTTCCGCGCTGACTTATTTAACTCCCAATGCCCATGAAAAATCCAACTGACCCCACCCGCAACGGCAACGTCATTTCGCTAAACGGAAATGGCCACAGCAACGGCAATGGCAACGGTAAAATCCATTTTCAAGAAAAAGAAAACATGGATTTGATGCCGTTTGCCGACGTATTTCTGCGCCGCTGGCCGCTGATGATTCTCGGCGGACTCGCGCTGGCCATCGTCGGCGTGCTCGTCGGCTCGGTTTTCTGGAAGCCGAATTACACCGCGTCCGCGCAAATCATTGCCTACGATTCGCCGAACGCCACGGAAATTTTCGGCGCGCAGCAGGTTTCGCCGCAAACCATCGCCAGCGTTTTGCGCTCGCCCGAATTGTATCGCGAAACCGGAAATTTGCTCGAGCCGCAGGTCAGCGCGTTGGATTTGGCCAAGCAAATTGACATCACGCCCGACCGCGACAGCGATACCGTGACCATCACGGCAACGACGGACGACGCCGAACATGCCGTCAATCTCGTCAATCTCTACGCCGACCAGGCCGTGCGCTTCACGCAACGATTGCAGGCGCGTTCGGCGGAAGAATTGAACCAGTTTTATTCCGCGCAGCTCACGCGCGTGAATTCAGAAATCGCCAATCTCGACAAGGAAGCGCAATCATTGCCGCGCGAAGTGCTCACGCAAGTCACCGCGCCACAGGCCAATTCATTGCTCGACCAATTGCAGGCCGCGCGCGTGCAATTGGCGCAATTGCTTTCCAAATACACGGACATGCACCCGCTCGTGCAGGCGCAACGCGCGGAAATCGCCGCGATTGAAACGCAATTGAGCCCGTCACTTGTCAGCGAAGAAAATGCCGCCGCCGGAGCGACAAATTCGAATGCCATTGCCTCCGCGCTGCCGGTTACCGGCGAAAAAGACCCGGAAATCATCCGCGGAAAATTGCAATCGTTTGAAGCCGCGCGCCTGACGCTGCTCGGCAAACAACAAGCCGTGCAAACCTTCGCCGCCAATCCGCCGGGTTTTTGCAAATTGCTCGCGTCCGCCACCGAAAAAGATGTCGTCGCGCACGGACGCATCGCGCGAATTATTTTACTCGGCATTTTTGCCGGCTTGCTGGGATTTATCGGGACAGGCGGATTAATTCTGCTGGAAGAAGTCACGGACAATCGCCTCAAAACTGCCGCCGACGTTTCGCGCGTCACAAAACTGCCCGTGCTGGCCGTCAGCGGCGACTTGACGCGCATGAGTGACAGCGCGCGAATTAATTGGGCGTTTCGCACGTGGACAAAATTACAAGGCCAACTTGGCCAACCGCCAAATCACGGATTGATTTTGGGAATTACATCCGCAAATCACGGCGATGGCTGTTCGATTTGGACGCAATCGCTCGCGCAAACCGCCAGCGTGCTCGGCTTCCGCGTGCTGTTGATTGCCACGCGCGACGAAGAAGCTCCCGATGGCGCGACGGCAACGCACGCAAAACATCATTTCTCTGCCGGCACATCGCTGGCGCTTACGCCAAGTTTGCTGGCAACGCCGGAAACTGTCGCTGAACAATTGCAAGCCATTCCACAAAATTCCACGGCGGTCGTGCACATTCCCCTGCCCGGCTGGGTTTGGAATTTGGAGAAGCGCCGCCAATTTCAAGCTGCGCTCAAGCACTGGTCGCAAATCGAAAACATCGTCATCATCATCGAATTGCCGCCCGCGTCCGTGCCGGAATCTGTTTTGCTCGCGGAAAATTTGCCGAACGTCGTGTGGCTTTCCGATTGTCGCGAATCTGCGGCGACGCAAACGCGCGAACATTTGGAAACATTCCGCAGCGCGCGTTGCAACATCGCCGGCGCAGTTCTCCATCGCGCGCCGGATTCAGTCGTGAAAACACGATTCGCGCGCTGGGTCAGTTGCATTGCATTGATTTTCGGGTTGCACGCGTCCATTGCGTTTGGCCAGGACACAGCAATTTCCGCCGCGACGAGCGTTGGAACCGCCACGGAAACCGCGCCCGCCGATTCCGGTGCGCTTTCCGCAACGGCCGCCGAGCGCGCGGCATGGCAGCAACATTTGACGCTCGGGCCGGGCGATGTTTTGGATTTTTCACTTTACGGTTCGCCGGAATTGGCGCAACTCGGCGTGACAATCGGCCCGGATGGTCGCGTCGGTTATCTCGAAGCGCAGGATGTGATGGCCGCGGGCTTGACCGTGGATGAATTGCGCGCTGCGTTGGATTCGAAATTGAGCCAATATCGCCGCGCCGCGCGCACCATCATTACGCCCATCGCGTTCAACAGTAAAAAATATTATGTGCTGGGCAGCGTGACGCGCGGCGGCGCATTTACGCTGGACCGTCCGATGACCATTGTCGAAGCGATTGCGCGCTCGAAAGGTTTGGTCACGACGTTGCAGGAACGAAATGTCGTCGAAGTCGCGGATTTTCAACGCGCATTTCTCTCGCGCAACGGCCAGCGAATGCCGGTGGATTTCCAACGTCTTTTCGAACGCGGTGACTTGACGCAAAATGTCCAGCTTGAGCCGAACGATTACATTTATTTGCCGGCAACAGAGTTAAAACAAATTTACGTCGTCGGCGAAGTGCGCTCGCCCGGCTCGGAAGCATATAAACCGGGACTTTCGGCGATTGCCGCGATTGCGGAAGCCGGCGGTTTCACGGACCGCGCGTGGAAACATAAAGTGCTCGTCGTTCGCGGTTCGCTCAATTCACCGCAGACTTATGTCGTGGACGCCAAAGCCGTGCTCGCCGGAAAGGAAAACGGCTTCGCGCTCGCGCCCGGGGACATTATTTACGTGCATTATCGCCCCTGGATTTATGC
>JAJPKI010000029.1 GCA_021323835.1 Verrucomicrobiota bacterium
AACATCAACGGCGGCACGTTGAACTTGGCCGACCAATTTCAAGGTGCGAACGGTTCAAACCCCGGGGAAAATTCTCAAGTGAATGTCAGCGGCGGGGCGATGAACGTCGGCACCAGCGGCAGCGGACCATTTTTTGTTGCGAGCCGTGGCACGGGAACGTTGACCGTGAGCGAAGATGGTGTTATCAATTGCAACACGCTCGACATTTCGCGAAATGCGCAAGGTGGCACCTTCGCCAGCGTCGGCGAAGTGGATTTGGACGGCGGCACCTTGATGGTGACGCTCGTGACAAACGTCAGCGCTAATGCCGCGACCGGCCACACGCCGGTTGCAACATTTTATTTCAATGGCGGCACGTTGATGGCCAAGTCGGGCGCGAAAACGATGTTTTTCCAAGGCAGCCTTTCTTCAATCATTTGTCCCATCACGACGATTGTTCAACTCGGCGGCGCGGTGATTGATGACGGCGGCCAGACCATCACCATCGGCGAACCGCTGCAACACGACAACACGCTGGGCATCACGCCCGACGGCGGTTTGACAAAATTGGATAGTGGCACGTTGAATTTGGTCACGACAAATTCTTACACCGGCGAAACATTGGTGAACGGCGGAACGCTGGCGTTGAATGGCAGCGCATCCATCAGTAACAGCGCAATCATTTCCGTTTCATCCGGCGCGACTTTTGATGCGAGTGTTCACAACGGCGGTGCGCTAACAATCATGAACGGACAAACATTGACCGGAAGCGGCACGGTAAAAGGAAATATCACCATCGCAAATGGCGCGACGCTCGCGCCGGGTGGTTCGTTAAGCACGCTGGCGCTCAACAACAATTTAACGCTGGCCGGCGGCAGCACGACGCTCGTTGAAATTAGCGACGCGCCGACAACCAATGATGCCGCAAATGTAATTGGCAATTTGATTTTGAACGGCACGCTCGTGGTCACGAATGCCGGCAGCAATTATTTGACGGCAGGCGACAGCTTCAAATTATTCAGCGCGGCGAGTTTCAGCGGCGCGTTCACCAACATCGTTCCGGCATTTCCGCAGCCGGGATTAAAATGGGACACCAGCGCGTTGACGAACGGCATTTTGAAAATCGCCGCTGCGCCATTGCCGACAATTGCGAATATATTTATTTTGGGAAACAATCTTATTTTTACTGGCACAAATGGGCAGGCAGGCGAAACATATTGGATTTTATCTTCGACAAATTTATCACTGCCTGTCTTCAATTGGGCTATTGTTGCCACCAATATTTTTGACAACAACGGCGACTTTAATTTTACTAACTCGACAATACCAACTATGGTGCCGACATTTTACATGCTCCAGTTGCAGTAACGATTTAATCTAAACGATGTGGAGCGGCTTTTTAATTAGCAGCGTTTTTGTAGTATACAGGAGCCGGGTCGAATCGCCATTGCCCATGTGTAGTAAAGTGTGCAGTAAAAATGGTGTTGGAGTGGTTCGCGAGTGTGCTTCGGTTGTAGCCAATTAGTTTGATTTTGGGTGAAACAATTGATATTTTTGTTGTAGAAATTAAGGCTTTGGTCTTCGAGTCCTACCTCTGGAGCCAATCTAAATTCCCCTGATTTTCAGTGGATTGGCTTCAAAAAATAGGACAAAAAGCCTCAAGTGAGGGGGGAAATGAGGGGGAAAATCGCTGTCCGCTGTTTCAACCGCTGAACAACGAAGCTGCAAGCCGCATTCAAGGCGGCTGCAAATTAACGCTCTGATTCGTGTGTGAACGATTTTCACACTATGAAAAAGAGATATTGGTTGTGGAAAAGAAAAGGCGTATTTTATCTGCAAGATGCCGAGACGCGAAAGAAAGAAAGTTTGCATACGACAGACAGGGCGGAGGCCGAACGCATCCGTAATGCCCGCGAGGAAGCTGTTGCCCGTCCCGTTTTAAGCGTTGCTCTCGCCAAGGCATATCTTTCCCCGCAGGACGCAGAAATTTCCAAACGAACATGGCAGGATGTTATTGATCGTTTTTGCGCTCTTGGTAAGGAACAAACCCAAAAACATCGCCGCCTGGTCGCGGACCGCAAGCCGCAATGTTTTTTGAAAAACAGGAAGCTGATTGAAACAACCGGCGATGATTTGATGAAAATTCTCGAAGCGGGCGGCGTAATGACCAATGCCTATATTCGCTGCTTGCATAATCTCGCTGTCGGGCTTGGCTGGCTGCCGTGGCCGATCCTCGCCCTGAAGATGTGGCCAAAAGTTGAGACAAAGCCGAAGCGTGGCATTACAACCGAAGAGCACAAAAGAATTCTTTCGGCTGAACACAATCGCGAACGAAAACTTTATTATCAATTATTGTGGGAAATCGGAGCAGCGCAGACCGATGGAGCTTTGTTGACGAATGAAAACGTAAATTGGAAAAACAGGATTCTTTCTTATCAACGGCAAAAAACCGGTTCATGGTCTCATGTCAAAATTGGTGACCGCTTGGAAAAACTTCTTCGACAACTGCCAAAGCAAGGAATGTTGTTCCCGCATCTAGGGAAAACTAACACCAACGCTCGCGCTGCCGAATTTCGTCGCCGTTGCAAAATTTTGAATATTGAAGGAGTCAGCCTGCACAGCTATCGCTACGCATGGGCAGAGCGGGCGAAAACTGCCGGTTATCCCGAACGATACGCGCAGGAGGCGTTAGGACATGGCAGCAAAGCATGGGCGCGCGCATATTCAAAAGGGGCGCATGTTGTCCTGCCGCCGCTGGAAGAATACGAGAACAAAATCATTCAACTGCATTCTCGAAACGGCGAGCGGAACGGGCAGAAAGCAGGGATTGGCGTTTGACGCCACCGTTGACGCGCGTGTCATGATTTTGACCATCTCGTCCGCTTTTACGTCTTCGATTTACATCCTGCCAGTATTGGACGATGCAATCCGAAGCTTTTGCCAGCCATTTTTCATCTCGCCGCAATTCTTCGAGCGCGGAAATCGAATAGTATTTTACACCGGTAGCAGGCGGATGCCCCAGCGGCTTTAACAAACCGTTTGCCACCAAAATCGGAATTTCATGCGTTGAAAATCCCAAAAGCCAAGCCGCTTTTTCAACTCGCACACGAGCTGGGAGTGTTTTGAGATTCAAAAATTGTTCGTGTTGCGTATTCATACGCCTTGCCCGACTGAATGCCGTTGTGACAATTTTCGTTCGAGACTTTGCGCTTGAATCTCATCGTGCGCG
>JAJPKI010000158.1 GCA_021323835.1 Verrucomicrobiota bacterium
AAAATAAACGTATTCGAAAATGCAAAATGCGCGGCGTGTTTGTTCGGGAAATGCCTGCAGGCTCGTCAAACCCTGCTCGTTGATGATGACAATTTCGCCCGGCTCAACGTCGCGGATGAATTTCGCGTGAATCAAATCGAGCGCGCAGGTTTCACTGGCAAGAACGTAGGCGTCGCCGAGTTTGCCGATGCAGAGCGGACGAAAACCGTGCGGGTCGCGCGCGCCAATCAATTCCTTTTCCGTCATGATGACGAGCGAATACGCGCCTTCAATCCGGCGAAGCGTGTGGACGAACGGATTTTTACTGCCGTTGGCGTCCGGCTGCGCGAGCAGATGCAAAATGATTTCGCTGTCAACGGTCGTCTGGAAAATCGAGCCGCGCGCTTCGAGTTCGTCGCGCAATTTCGACGCATTGGTGAGATTGCCGTTGTGCGCGATGGCGATTTGGCCGCGCGCGCAATCCACGGTGAGCGGCTGCGCGTTTTTTAATTGCGACGAGCCGGTTGTGGAATAACGCGTGTGACCAATAGCGATGTTGCCGACGAGGTCGTGCAAAACGTCACCGTTGAAAATTTGCGAAACCAAACCCATTCCTTTGTGCTGGCGGAAATTTTTGCCGTCGCTGGTGACGATGCCGGCGCTTTCCTGTCCGCGATGTTGCAGTGCGTAAAGACCGTAGTAAGTGAGTTCGGCTGCATTCGGATGACCGAAAATGCCGAACACGCCGCAATAATGTTTGGGATAATTTTGCACGGGCAAAAACTAAAACTGGTTCACGCCTACGCTCAATTCTCGCAGAAAAAAATTGCGAGCGCAACCTGGAATGGAAATTTAGGAAAAAATATCGCGCCGAATCATGCTTGACGCGCGGGACAATTTGCTTTGGACTGGACGCAGATTATGAAGACACAAATTTTCGCGGTTCTCGGAGGATTAACACTCGTCGTCACCGGTTGCGTCAGCACGGTGAGCGATACGCATACGCCGGCCATCTGGTTCGGACGCGATTACGTCGGCGGCAAATATGAGCGTCCGCTCGACCAGGTTTACGCGGCGTCCATCGCCGCCATTCGCACCGACGGCACGCTGCTTACCGAATACATTCCGCACGGGACAAATTCTGTGGTGGATTCGCGCTCGCTTTACGGCACGGTGAACGACAGCAAAGTTTGGGTGCGCTGCGATGAAATTGACCCGCAGACCACGCAAGTGACCGTGCAATCTCGCACCAAATGGGGCAACACGGATTTGGACACCGCGCACGAAGTTGAAAAAGAAATCGCGCTGCAATTACAAATGGCGCGATGAGCCGTAAGCCTGTCCGTATTTGATGCCGATGTTCTGCTCGTATTCGCCGAGCTTTTTATTTTCTGGCGCATCTTTTTTGCCGTGAATTTCCAACTTGAGATGATTCAAGCGTGATTGCGCGAGATTGGCGACGGGCAAATCCGGAAACATTTCGATAATTTTTTCCAACGTCGGCGCGACTTGTTCAAATTCCGCGCCCGCGCGAATTTGCAAATCGGCGAATAAATTCAACCAGTGTGCGACTTTCTTCGGCGCGTTCACATGCTGACCAATCAATTGATTCAATTGTTCCGCCGCCAAATCGAGCCGCTGGTAATGCCGCCCGTAAATGATGGCGAGTTTCTCGCGCGCTTCGTAATCCAGCGGATGCGCTTCCAAATGTTTCGCCAATTCTTCCGCGACTTTTTCCGCGCCGACTTCCTCGGGAACCAAATCCAAAATTGAATCGCGCAAACCCGCGCTCTTGATGCCTTCGGGGACGAAAATCGTTTTGCGATTTCGCGCCGCCGCCAAAATTTCTTCCGTGCTGCCAAAATGCGCGAGCCGTTGCGCCGCGGCGGCGGACAATTCGCTGTCGGGAAATTTTTCGATGATGCGCTGCAACGTCGCTTTCGCCGAATCCACATCGTTGAGAATTTTAATTTGCCAGTCGGCCAATTGCGTCAGCGCGGCGGCGGCTTGTTTTGGCGGAGCTTTTTCCCATTCGCAAAATTTATTCAGCGTCATTTCCGCCGACGCCAAATCCTTCATGTCCTCGGCTTCAATTGCCGCCAGCAGCATCACGCCTTCATAATCGTTTGGAAATTTTGCCAGTTGTTCGCGCACGGCCACGATGGCTTCGAGCGGTTTGTTTTTTTTCCGTTGCGCCTGGGCGATGGAATAATACGGCTTGGGTTCGATTTCCGATTTTCCACCGTCGTAAAGCGAACCAATGGGATTGGCGATAAGGTCTATGATGGCGTCTCGCCAAATAATCGTCATGACGATGCCGACAACGACCATTTCCAACAAACCGAAAATTGCTGCGAATCCACCTTGTCGAAAGTCCGGAACGATATGCGTAACGACAAACCAAATGATGACACTGGTAACCATCCATTTCAAAATTAATGCCGGACGGTCAGCGCTGCGCTTGAACGAATACCAAAACAGCCAAAGAATAAAAGCGATGCCAATTGCCGATAAGATCCAATTTACTATTTGCAGCAAGAAGTTCATGGCCTTGCCGCAAATTCGTCCGGTTTAATTGCCAATGCAAGCAAATTTCAGCCGTAACGATACGGCTTGGACAAATTAAATGTATTCGGCAAATGCCGGACTTCGCGCACTTCGCCGTCGGCCAGCAAAACTTCCACGATGTCGAAACGGATTTTTATCTGCGGATTTTTCAATTTACGCAAATAATCCAGCGCGCATTTGGAAAGACGTTTTCGTCGCGCGGCATTTACCGCTGCTGCCGGACGCGACCAATTTTCGGACGAACGTGTTTTGACTTCGGCAAAAACCAAACAATCGCCGTCGCGAAAAATCAAATCCGTTTCGCCGCGACCGGAATCGAAATTGGCCGCGAGAAATTTAAAACCTTGCTGTTGAAGAAATTTTTTCGCCGCGCGTTCGCCTAATTCGCCGCGCCGCAAATGTTCCGGCTGAAGTTTGCCGATGAGACTTGCCTTGAGTTTTTCTAAAAGATTTTTAACCACGGATAAACACGAATTGACACGGATAAAAGCCAAAGACAATAATATTTTTCAATCCGTTTTATCTGTGTTCATCCGTGGTAAAGAGTTCGAGTTCCTTCGGCTTCATCGGTGAAAAACTTTTGCGATGAATCGCGCACGGGCCGAGTTTTTCAATTGCCGCGAAATGTTGCGGCGTGGAATAGCCTTTATGCTCGGCAAAACCGTAACCGGGAAATTGCTTGTCCAATTCACGCATCAACCGGTCGCGCGTGACTTTGGCCAGCACGCTTGCCGCAGCGATGGAATAACTTTTCGCGTCGCCGCCCACGAGCGCCGTTTGCCGATACGGCAGCCATTTGATGCGGATTCCGTCCACAAGCACATGTTCCGGCTTTGGCAACAATTGGTCGAGCGCGAGATTCATTCCATGCCACGCAGCTTGACGGATGTTGATGCGGTCAATGGTTTCAACGTCAATCGTCGCGATTGCGTAGCGAATTTCCGGTTCGGAAGTGATTTTCGCAAAAAACTTCTCACGCTGTTCTTCGTCCAATTGTTTTGAATCGTTCAACCCGCGAAATTTTGAAGGCAAACCGCTTTCGTTCCAACTTTTCGGAAAAATTACTGCAGCAGACACGACCGGACCGGCGAGCGGGCCGCAACCGGCTTCGTCCACGCCGGCGACGTGCGTCAAACCCTGTTGCCAGAGTTCACGTTCGTGCGAAAGCCGATTCCAAAATTTTGCCACGGCGCAATCGTGAATTTTTTCTCGCGCGGATTCAAAACAAAGTTGTTCAAGTTGTTCACAAAATTATTTGGCGACAAAATGTTTTTATCCGGCGATGAGCACGTTCGATAATTTTCCATTTACGGAATTACAAGCCGATTGGTTGCCATTTCGGTTTCAATTAATCTTATGGCCAACAATTTATCATCCATTTGATCCACTGAACCATCGGTGAAAGCGACATTGCCTTTTTGATGATGGCGTGTATCCATCCATTTGACTATGTCGTTAGTCATCAAATTCAAAATGCCTGAATGAACTGACAGTCCATTCAAGGTAAAATTATCGTCGCATCCAATCCAACAAAGTAACTGATTTTGCTGTTATCGAAATCAGTTGTAAAATTAGTCGCAATAAAATGATTTGTATCCGCAGGACAAATTAAAATTTTTGGAGTATATACTTCGTTTGACATAGCTTGGAAAATGGGAAAAGCAATCCCATTTTCGGCAAATTCCATTACGCCATGATATTTTATAGGAACCTTTTGCGGATATTTATTATCGTTGTCACACCAAATCTTAAAAGCGAGCGTCGTTTGTTTCAGATTGTTTATGCATTCAGTATTTATTCTTTTTTGCCGTTCTTTAATCACTACTGGAAAAAATGAAACTGCCAATAAGACAATCGCAATAACTATCAGGGCCAATTCGAGTAGCGTAAACGCTCTGCATTTAAGCGTTATTTTTTGAATTTCCATTTTCTGATTTGAATTGAGCAATGCGAATGCCACACACGTTTTGCAGCATTTCCGCAAAAAAAGCAATCGCGATGCATAAAAATTTTACGCACCGCGCGTGAAATTTTGATTTGGGCTCGACGGAGTCTCGCCCCACCAAAATTTATTTTATTACCGCCAATGCGGGCTTACCCAAACGTAGCCGCCTTCCGTGCGTTCCCAATGGCCGGGAACCCATTCGTGGCCGGGATGCGGTTGTTCCCAATGTCCCGGCGACCAAACCCAGCGGTCATCCTGCCATTCCCATGCGCCGCGCACCCAGATGTAATCCGTGTCAGGCGCCTGCGGAATAGTTTCGGGCTGCATTGTTGTCGGCGGCTCGCTCGGATGCGAGACAACCACCGTCGTGCTGCCGGTCGTTCCCGATTGCGGCTGATAAACTACCGTTCGCGTCGGCGATGCGCATCCGGCAATCACCGCCGCGCTGATGGCGGCCAGCAATGTTCTAACAAGAGTTATTTTTTTCATAACGCTCCTTTCATTTGCGTTGCCCGGGAGAAATTGAAGCCCCGCCATTCAACCTAACGCAGCTTTGCCAATTTTCAAAATTTGAAAATGTGAATTTAATTTGCTTGTCGCACGGCGGCAAACTTGGTTTGTTGCGGCAGAGGAATTGCCATGACATTGGACGAAGCCATCGCGAGCATCAAAACGTGCGCCGGTCAAATGGACGCGCGCTACGGGAAAACTGTTTTCGACGAATGGGCTGTCATTTCACTCGTCGAAAATAAAGCGCGCGTGCTTGCCTACATCGGGCCACGCAACGATGAATTTTTGCACAGCTTTGCGAAGGACCTCGGGACTTTGCGCGCCGAATTATTCAACGGAAGTTACGGCATCGGCGATTTTGAATTTGCGCGCCATGGCATCGGCACCGGTTTCGAATCGTTTCTCGTCTTGGGCAACGGGCTTTATCTTATTTGCAACAACACGCGCGAAACGATGGACGCCATTGCGAAAAATCCGAAATGGCTCGGCGCGCAAGTGCCGTTTGCGGAATTGAGTGATAAAATGCGCGGCAATCCGCTGGTCGTTTCCGGCGACAACACGAAGTTCTTCAAAAAGAATTGAGCCGAACTATTTTGGTTCCGGCCCTTGCGTCACTTGCACTAAATCCTCCGGGCGAATCCATTTTGCGAATGCATTTTGGACGTCCTTGGTCGTGAGCTTCGTGTAAATTTTTCCGGCGCGAACACGTTCATCCAGCGGCAATCCCCATTCGACACGATTGAGCCAAATTTTTGCGATGTAATCAAAGTTCGCTTCGCCCAAAGGAATTTCGCGGAGCAACATCAATTTTGCCTGATGCAATTCGGTGTCGGAAACTTTTTTGGCTCGAATGTCTTTCAATTCGTTGATGATGGCCGTGCGCGCTTTGGGAACATTAGGCGGGTGGCAGGCATACTCCACCGAGAAACTTCGGCGCGAGAGGCCGAGGTCGAACGACGAATCCACGAAATAAACAAGTCCGCTCTTTTCGCGCAAATCGCGATACAGCCGCGTCGCGTAAAATCCGCCGCCGAGCACATGGTTGCCCAGTTGCAGCGCGTAGTAATCCGCATTCGTCCGCGTCAGCGCCAGCGTGTGTGCGAGCGTCACCTTGTCCTG
>JAJPKI010000279.1 GCA_021323835.1 Verrucomicrobiota bacterium
GACTTTGGCATCGCTGGTGCTAGAGTCGCCATTAAGTTGCGGTTGCGACAGGCAATCAAGTGAACAAATCCGTTATTATATTATAACCCGCCTGTTGTTTTCGTTCACGCCGCACGAAAGAAAAGGTAACTGAAATGAAAACAACCAAAACAACCCGTAAAGCGGGCTTCACGCTGGTGGAAATCATGATTGTCGTGGCCATTATCGGCCTGTTGGCGGCGATTGCGATTCCCAACTTCATTAAAGCTCGTGCAACTTCGCAGGCGAATGCTTGCATTAACAACCTGCGTCAGATTGATGGTGCCATCAATGAATGGGCGCTCGAAACCGGCCAATCCAGCGGCAAAGCTGTTCCCAGTTTGGCTACAGTTTCGCCTTACATCAAACTGAACTCAGGCAACAGTATTCCGCCATGCCCGGCTGGTGGCACATACGTCGTTGGCACTGTTGGAGTTATTCCGCAAGTTACTTGCTCATTGGGCAATACGGTAACGCCACCTCACGCATTGCCGTAATTCAATCATCTGCACAAGGGCTCGAAGCGAAACGCTTCGAGCTTTTTTATTTTCCGATATGGCTGGCGGCCTTTTTAATCAGACTGGACATTGGCAAAGGGAATGCTAACATGAAGCCAGTCCTTGCGGTTGCAACAGGCAGTGAGTGAACAGTTGTATTAATTATAACCACCTGTTGTTCGTTCACGCCGCAGGAAAACAGAAAAACCTGAACCAAAAAAACATGAAAACTAAAACAACCCGTAAAGCGGGCTTCACGCTGGTGGAAATCATGATTGTCGTGGCCATTATCGGCCTGTTGGCGGCGATTGCGATTCCCAACTTCATTCGTGCCCGCGCTGTCTCGCAGGCGAATGCTTGCATTAACAACCTGCGTCAGATTGATGGCGCCATCAATGAATGGGCGCTCGAAACCGGCCAATCCAGCGGCAAAGCTGTTCCCAGTTTGGCTACAGTTTCGCCTTACATTAAACTGAATTCGGCGAACAAAATTCCGCCGTGCCCGGCTGGTGGCACCTACGTCGTCGGCACTGTGGGCACCAATCCGCAAGTTACTTGCTCATTGGGCAACACGGTGACTCCGTCACACGCGCTGCCGTAATTCAATCATCTGCACATAGGCTCGAGGCGAAAGCTTCGAGCCTTTTTTCTTTTCCCGCTCGAAGAAATCATTTAATACCCAGAGGATGTCCCGAACGCGACTCGCATTTTGGTTAATTGCATTAACCACGCTGCTGATGTTTTTGCCGGCCACGCGAAACAACTTTATCAATTATGACGACGATATTTATGTCACGCACAATTCCGTCGTTCAAAATGGATTTACCGCCGATGGAATCAAATGGGCCTTCACCGGCTGGCACGCGAGCAATTGGCATCCGCTGACATGGCTCTCGCACATGGCCGATTTCGAAATGTTCCGCTTCTATCCCGGCGGCCATCATTTAATAAATATTTTATTTCACGCCGCCAACGCTGCACTGCTCTTCGCGCTGTTAATGCGATTAACGGCTGCATTTTGGCCGAACGTTTTCATTGCCGCGCTATTTGCCATTCATCCGCTGCACGTCGAATCGGTCGCCTGGGTTTCTGAACGCAAAGACGTTTTGAGCACATTTTTCGCATTCCTCACACTTTTGTTTTACGCAAAATTCGCAAAAGAAAAACAGCGTGCCGATTTCTGGCTCACATTTTTATTTTTTGTATTTGGGCTTTTATGCAAACCAATGCTCGTAACGCTGCCATTTGTCATACTGCTGCTCGATTTTTGGCCGCTTCAACGCCTCAACGCTTCAACACTACGACAATTACTCGTGGAAAAAATTCCATTTTTCATTTTATCAATCGCCTCTTGCGCCGTCACATTTCTTGCGCAAAAAAATTCCGCCGTTGCTTCGCTGACGAAAGTTTCCTTGCCGCTGCGATTTGAAAATGCCGTCGTCACTTATGTTGGTTATTTGGAGAAAATGGTTTGGCCGGCGCACCTTTGCATTTTTTATCCGCTGCCGGAAAAAATTTCCGCAATGGCCATTGTCGTTTCCGTTGCGATTTTAATTTCCATTTCCGCCGCCGTTTGGATTTTGCGAAATCAAAAACCGTATTTGCTCGTTGGCTGGCTTTGGTATTTGGGAACGCTCGTGCCGGTCATCGGCATCGTGCAAGTCGGCGACCAGGCGATGGCTGACCGCTACACGTATTTTCCGTTGATTGGAATTTTTTTCGCGCTCGCATTTCTTGCGAATGATTTCGTCCGGCGTTTCACATTTTTGAAAATGCCATTAACGCTCGCGGCAATTCTAATTTCTTGTGCGTTTATTTTTTTGACGGAAAATCAATTGCGCTATTGGCACGACAGCGAAACGCTTTTTCGTCACGCCCTTAAAGTTGCGCCCGACAACGCGCTGGCGCGGCTGAATCTCGGCAGCGCGCTGGAAGAAAAAAATGATTTTGCCGGCGCGCTCGAACAATTTCAGCGCGCCTTGCAACTCGACCCGACACGAAATGAGGTTTACAACAACGTGGCGAAGTTGCTCGCTGTGCAGGGAAAGTTTGCTGACGCACTGCCATATTGCCGTGAAGCAGTTCGCCTGGACCCGAATTCAGCAATTTCACATTACGGCCTCGGCGTCGTTTTGAAATCGCTCGGCAATTTTAACGAGGCAACCAATGAATTTACAGAAGCGATTAAATTAAATCCCGACTATGCCGCCGCGCGTTTTCAACTCGACCAAATTTTGTCGCAGCTCAAAAAAGATTGAATTTATTTGCAGGCGCAATTGTCTTTTTTTACAGTCACATAGATTCAAGCAGGCATGAATACGATTCTCAAAACTGAAAAACTGCGAGTCGAATTCAAAACGCGACAATTAGGCAAGGCGACGACCAAAGTCGCGTTGAACGGTCTCGACCTCGCGGTGCAGGCGGGTGAAGTTTTTGGATTTCTTGGCCCGAACGGCGCGGGCAAGACGACCACCATGAACGTCCTGCTCGGTTTCATTCAGCCGACCGGCGGCGCCGCATATTTATTTGGCATTGACGTGCGCCAACCCATCGCCCGCCAGCGAATCGGTTATTTGCCGGAGCTGACTTACTACTATAAATTTTTGAACGCGGAAGAAATTCTCCGCTTTTATGCGAAAATTTTTAAAATTCCAAATGCCGAAGCGGAAAAGCGAATTGATTTTGTTTTGAAACTGGTCGAACTCCAACATGCGCGGAAACGACTCATTAAAACTTATTCGAAAGGCATGCAGCAGCGCGTCGGCCTGGCGCAGGCGCTGATTAACAATCCTGATTTGCTGATTCTCGACGAGCCGACTAGCGGACTCGACCCGGTTGGCCGCATGAAAGTTCGTAGCATCATTCAGCGCCTTAAAAACGAAGGCAGAACGGTTTTCTTTTCATCGCACGAAATGGGCGAAGTCGAAACTATTTGCGACCGCATTGCCATCATCAACAACGGTGAGCTAAAAGCTGTCGGTTCCGTCAGCGAAATCAGTTCGCAGCACGGCGCGAATTTGGAAAAAGCGTTTCTCGACATCATCGGCTTTCAACCGGAGGCCGTCGCATGAAAATTATTTGCGCAGTGGCCGGCGTGGCCGTCAAAGAATTGTATCGCCGCAAGGAGTTTTACGTCCTGCTTATCGTTACCATTTTGATTTGTCTCGTGATGGGCTCGGTCAACGTTTTCAACGACGACAAAGTCATCCGCTATTTGAAAGAGCTCGCGCTGCTATTGATTTGGATTTCGACGCTCATCATCGCCATCACCACGACCGCGCGGCAGATTCCGGCAGAAAAAGAGCAGCGCACGCTGTTACCGTTGCTCGCGAAGCCGCTGTCACGAAATCAATTAATTGTCGGAAAATTTCTCGGTTGCTGGGTTGCCTGCGGCCTTGCGCTGATTTGTTTTTACATTTTTTTCGGTGCGCTCGCCGCGAGCCGCGAACATGCCTGGCCGCTTCTGAATTATTTTCAAGCTGCGTTACTGCACTGGTTTGCGCTCGGCGTCGTCGTTGCGCTCGCGCTTTTTGGTTCGCTCGTTTTTGCCGCGCCATCGTCGAATTCAACGATTTGTTTCGTCATCGTCGCAACGATTTTATGTCTTGGTCGTTATTTGGACGCCGTCGCGTTGGCGCAATCCGAGCCGATTCGTTCCATTTTTTACGCGATTTATTTTGCGATTCCGCATTTGGAAATTCCGTTTGGCATGAGAAATCTAATTGTCCACAACTGGCCGTTGGTCGAATGGAAATTCATCGCGCTCGACGCAATTTATTTGCTGGCTTACATCGCTCTTTTTCTTGCCGCGGCATGTTTGGTTTTCCGCCGCAAACCCGTGAATTGAAAATGATTTCGCCGCGCAAAATTTCGCTTTTATTCATCGCGCTGCTGATTTTTTGTTTTGGCCTCGCCGCAAACTTGTTGCCGCAATTTTGGCGCATTGAAAATGAAAATCATCAATCACAAAATTTCTTTGCGCTCCTGCTCGGCGACAGCAGCCGCATTTTTGCCAACAGCTTCGCCACAAAAGCCGACGCGTATTATCACAGCGGTTATTACCCGACGATTTTCGATAATAATTCCGCGTTCAAAACGCTGCACATGGCTGAAGATACCGGCGCGGTGGCGAGCCATAATTCCGGCGAAGAAGAAAATTTCATGGGACCGCCGCGCGATTGGATTGACGCCTTTGGACGGCATTTCATTCCCAATCGTCACACGCATTTGGACGAAGGCGGCCCGACCGACGATTTAAGCAAAAGCGACGAAGTCCGGGAAATTTTGCCGTGGCTAAAACTTTCCGCCGAACTTGACCCGCATAATATCCAAACGATTTTGGCGACGTCATTTTTCCTGCGCACGAAAATGAACAAGACTTCCGATGCGGAAGAAGTTCTGCGAGAAGCCTTGCGCAGCAATCCGGACAATTCGCAATTGCTGTTTGAATTGGGTCGGATTCGTTTTGAAAATTACGCCGATACTTTTCGCGCCCGAAACATTTGGGAAGCCGCGTTGCGCGAATTGCAAAAACAAATTGTCCAAAAAAAGGAGGACAAATTGGATTTCGACGACCGTTTCATGTTTGAGCAATTGGAAACCAAGCTGGCGCAACTTGAAGAATACGCTCACAACAACGGCCCGGCCATTTCTCATTGGGAAGCAGTAAAAATTGTTTCGCCGACGCCTGAAGAAATTCAAAAGCACATTGACGAACTGAAACAGAAAACGGCCGCGACCAATTCGCCAGCGCAGTGAGATTGTCATTTGTTTTCACGCTGGAATTTGATTTAATCGACGCAAATGAAATCGCGTCAGGCAAAAATTTCGCGCATCACGAAGGAAACGAAAATTTCCATTTCGCTCAATCTCGACGGCAAAGGAAAGTCTTCCGTTAAAACCGGGATTCCATTTTTCGACCACATGCTCACGCTGTTCGCGAAACACGCCACGATGGATTTGCAATTGAAATGCAAAGGCGATTTGGAAGTAGACGCGCATCACACCGTCGAAGATTGCGGCATCGCGCTTGGCCAGGCATTTGCCAAGGCGCTTGGCGATAAAAAAGGAATTCGCCGCTACGGCGCCGGATTTCACCCAAAAAATCCGTTCACCGGCGAGGCGTATGTGCCGATGGACGAATGCCTCGCGCGCTGCGTGATTGATTTTGGCGGACGTTCGCATTTCGTCTGGCGCGGCTTGGACAAATTTTCGCAAAAAAAAATTTCCAGCGCGGAAAAAAATCAGGACGCTTCCAGCGCATTTCGATTTGGTCTTGCCAAAGAATTTTTTCAAGCGTTCGCCAACGAATCGCGATGCAACTTACATTTAGAACTGCTTTACGGCGATGAGCCGCATCATATTGTCGAAGCGTTGTTCAAGGCATTTGCGCGCGCGGCGGATTTTGCCTGCCAGCGCGACCGGCGCATTGACGGCCAATTGCCGACGACCAAAGGAAAAATTTAATTGCATTGAATAAAACCGTCACCACGTCGTCCAATTCATGTCGGGCAAAGATTTTCCAAATGCGACCGACGAAACGCTGGTCAGAGCAGCGCGGCGCGGCGACATGGGCGCGTTTGAAGAATTAGTTGCCCGCCATCGCGATA
This sequence comes from Verrucomicrobiota bacterium, assembly GCA_021323835.1. Classification (GTDB taxonomy): domain Bacteria; phylum Verrucomicrobiota; class Verrucomicrobiia; order Limisphaerales; family UBA11358; genus UBA11358. The sequence continues at coordinate 6,125 of JAJPKI010000279.1, forward strand.
AAATTTTCGCGCGCGCCGTCAGCATGATGCGCAACGAGGACGACGCGATTGATCTTTCGCAGGAAGCGTGGGTCAAAGGCTGGCAACGACTGAAACAATTTCAGTTCGAATCCAGTTTTGCCACATGGATGACGCGCATTGTCATCAACTTGTGCCTTGACCAATTGCGGCGGCAAAAACGTGTGCGCGTGGAATCCATCGAAATGTTGGACGAAGAAAGCGGCGGCGTGGAAAAGCAGATGCCGGTCGTAACCGTGAACCCGACCGAGCGTCTGGAACGAAATGAATTGCGCGCGCGGATTGATTTGGCGCTGGCGCAATTGACCGATGCGCATCGCACGGTGCTTGTGCTGCATGAATTTGAGCGGATGGAATACAAAGAAATTTCGAAAGCGATGGATTGCTCGATTGGCACGGTGATGTCGCGGCTGTTTTATGCGCGCCGAAAAATGGCGGCGCTGCTGGTGGAATTGAAAAAAGAAAAATTGTGACGACGGAACAACAATTAAAATTGCAGGCGTATCTCGACGGCGAATTGCCGGAGCGGGAAACGCGCAAGGTTGAATTGCTGCTTCAAGACGACGTGGAGGCGGCGAAATTGTTCGCAGAATTAAAAAATACGCGACAGGCGCTGGCTGAAAATGAACCGCAAATTAAATTTCCGGAATCGCGCGAATTTTATTGGTCAAAAATTGCGCAGCGAATTCAGAAGCTTGAGCCGGAAGAAGTTTCGGAAACCAATTTTAATTGGCGGCGTTTGCTTTGGCCAATCAGTTTGACGGCGGGCGCAATTGCCGTTTGCTTTTTGGCGGTGATTTTGCAAAATCCGGCGGCGAACAAATCGGATGCCATCGCATCGATTTCGCCGACATCCATTTCGACCGACGTTGATGCGCCGGTCGTTGAATCGGCGCAGGCGGATTCCGAAGCGATGACTTACGAGGACAAATCCGACGGCACGACGCTGGTTTGGTTTTCGGCGGACGAAAATTCCGCGCCGATAAAAACTTTTTGATGAAAATAATTTTGTCCATGACGAAATTAATTTGCGCGGCGGCGATTTTTCTTTCGCTCGCCTGCGTGAGCGCGCGCGCGGCAGACGGTGACTTGAAATTGGACGCGCAATTGATTTTGGGAACGAATGACGAGAAGCCGAAAGATTCCGGCTTGAAACCCGTTGCCAAAGACATCGAGAAAAAATTGAAGCATTTGCCGCTGAAGTGGGACCATTATTACGTCCAGGCTTCAAAAAAATTTAATCTCGCCGCCGACGGCACGAAAAAAGTTTCGTTGAGCAAGACCTGCCAGATTTCGGTGAAAAATCTTGGCGATTCGAAAGTGGAATTGACGCTCGTTGACCAGGACAAAACCGTCGGAAAAATCACGCAGTCGTTGCATAAAAGCCAAACGCTCGTGGCCGGCGCGGGCGCGGAAAATTCAATTGTCGTTTTACAGCAAACCGATTAAATCGGCGCTTGGGAAGAAAATGCCCTGCGAATTTATTTTCGCAGGGCATTCTTTTTATTCGGAATTTAATTACGAACCGACGCTTGCCAGTTCTTCGCCGTTCTCGACGTTCACAATTTTGAATTGTTCCGCATGCATTCCGGTGTCGGCGCGGAAAGACAATTTGCCGAAATAGCGTTTTTCCATTTCGATGAGGTGCTTTTCGTCTTCCGTGCGCAGCCGTTCCAGAACGGTTGGATGCACAACGATGCGCAATTGAAAATCCGATTCGTCGCGCGTGCGCTTCTTCAAAATTTCCTGAAGCTTGCGCTGAATCTCGACGCTCATTGTTACAACACTTTTCACTTTGCCGCGGCCTTTGCAATATGGGCAATCGTCGTAAACCGCGCTGCGGACGGATTCACTGTGGCGCTGCCGCGTCATTTCCATCAGACCGAGTTGCGAAATCGGCAGGATGTGGGTTTTGGCTTTATCGCGGCGCAAACCGTCGCGCATCCGCTGATGCACCGCGCGCTGGTCGCGCGGATGTTTCATGTCAATGAAATCGAGCACGATGAGTCCGCCCATGTTGCGCAGGCGCAATTGCCGGCAAATTTCCTCGGCGGCTTCGAGGTTCACTTTGAGAATCGTCGCTTCCTGGTCGCGGCTGCCTTTGTGTCGTCCGGTGTTCACGTCAATTGCCACGAGCGCTTCGGTTTCGTCCACGACGATGTAACCGCCGCTTTTCAAATGAACCTGGCGCGAAAATGTATTTTCCAATTGCTTCGTGACATTGAAACGGTCGAAAACCGGTTGTGCTTCGGAATAAAGCATGACTTTTTTCGCTGCGGTCTTGGCTTTGATTTTCAAAATCATGTCACGGATGCGTTCGTAAGCTTTTTGATTGTCCACGACGATGCGGTCAACGTCTTCGGTTAAGAAATCGCGCACGGTGCGCTCAATCAAATCCGGTTCCTGAAATACGCACGTCGCCATCGGCTGCGATTTAATTTTGTCCTGCACGCCGCGCCATTCTTCGAGCAACAGCGCGAGGTCGCGGATGAAATACGGTTTGCGTTGGCCTTCGCCGGCGGTGCGCATGATGACGCCCATGCCTTCGGGAATATTTAGCTCGCGCAAAATTTGCTTAAGCCGTTTACGTTCTTCGGGATTTTCAATTTTACGCGAAATGCCGGACTGGTCGGAATTCGGCAGGAGAACCAAATAGCGTCCCGGCAAAACCAAATTGGTTGTGATGCGCGGGCCTTTTGTGCCAATCGGACCTTTTGTGACCTGCACGATGATTTCGCTGCCGGGTGGATACAAACGCGGAATATCTTTCTGCGTGATTTTGGGCCGTTGCGGACGACGGCCTTCGCGCTCGACGATTTCCACGCCGCTGTCGAATTGATTCGGCACGATGTCCCAATAATGCAGGAACGCATTTTTTTCGAAGCCGATGTCCACGAACGCGGCTTTCAATCCGTCTTCAAGATTTCGCACTTTGCCTTTGAAAATGCTGCCAACAAGACGTTCTTCCGTTGTGCGCTCGATGTTGAATTCTTCGAGCTTGCCTTCTTCCATGACGGCGACGCGTGTTTCCAAAGTTTCGGCGTTGATGACGACGTCTTTATTCGTCCGTTTTTCAGGACGAATCAGCCGCTGGACTTTTTTGACGATGTTCGTCGCGGCAGCTTTGATGGTTTCGAGAACGCCTTTGGGCGCGGGCTCGGCAATTTGCACCGGTTCAAATGGCTTTTCTTTTTCCTCTTCGACTTGCGCGGGAATTTCTTTGTGCGGTTCGCGAAAATCTTTTCGTTCCGGAATATTCGCGGGCGTTTCCGGTTTCGGCGTGCCTTCCGGCGGCAAACCGGCGGCGATATTTTCCGCGCGTTCGATTTCGTGCGCGTGACGTTTTTCAAAAACGCGTTCGTTGCCGCCTTGTTCGCTGACGACGTCCGCGCGTGCTTGCGTCGCGTCGCGGTCGGGCTTTTGCGGATTCGTGCCGAGTCCGCCCTTTGGACGGAAACGCATTCCGCGACGACGTCGTGAAAAGTTGTTGCTCATAGTTTTAACCTCTTCTGTGGATGTGGACGTTTTGCATCAGGCCCAGCGCGATCAACGAGCACAACACCGACGATCCGCCGTAACTTAACAGCGGCAGTGGAATGCCCGTCACTGGGACGATGCGAATGTTCATGCCGATATTCACGAACACATGGCTGAAGATGAGCGTCACCACGCCCACCGCCATGAGTTTGCCCAGACGATCGCGCGCCTGGCCGGCGATTCTTAATCCTGAAAAAAGAATCACCGCATACAGCGTCAGCACGACAAGCGAGCCGACGAATCCTTCCTCCTCGGCAATGACGGAGAAAATGAAATCATTGTGCGCCGCGCCGGACGGCAAAAACCCGAGCGCCGTCTGGTCGCCCTTGCGCCAGCCTTTGCCAAGCAATCCGCCGGAGCCGACGGAAATCAACGCTTCTTTTGCTTGATACGAACTTTTTGCTTCCAGCTCTCGTGCTGTGGCCTTTTGTTCCGGCGTTGCGTTTTTGTCCGCAAAATCTTTTCCGAAAAAAACCAGCAATCGTTGTCGTTGATATTCTTGAATTGGAAATCGCAATTTGGGCGGCGCAAATAAAATGTCGGCAACCATGAGGACGACCAAAATTCCTACGCCGCCGACCAATTTCACCAAATATCTTTTGGGAGTGCCCGCGACAAACATCATTGCCAGGCCGGTCGGCAATAACACGAGCGCCGAACCCAAATCCGGTTCCTTTAAAATCAATAGGAACGGCATCATCATCATGCCAATCGCTTTCCAGAAAATTGCCGGCGATTTCAATTCTTCCACCGGACGGCTTAAATAATTCGCCGCGGCGAGAATGAATGACAGCTTGGCAAATTCGCTTGGTTGAAATTGGAACGGTCCCAAATCAATCCAGCGCCGCGCACCCCAGCCATGCGTCGTGCCGATATGCGGAATCAAAACCGCGAGCAAACAGAAAATCGTCGCCCAATAAATCACGACCGACCAGCGCGCAAGCATATGATAATCCACGATGGACAGTGCCGTCGCCACGCCGAGTCCGAGCGCAAACCAAATGACTTGATGAAACCAAATTTGTTTATACCACGGCAACAAAGCAGATTGATGCGCCGCCGTTGCGCTGAATACAAACAGCACGCCAAGCAGCATCAGCCCGAACA
>JAJPKI010000022.1 GCA_021323835.1 Verrucomicrobiota bacterium
ACCAGCCGCTTAACACCCAGATAGGCCGCAAAGCGTAAAATTATTTCGCCACGACATCGCGCACATCCACCGCTTCCATTCCTGCTGCGCGAATGGCTTGCAGGCCAATCACTGAATCTTCGTAAGCTCGGCAAAATTTCGGCTCCACGCCAATCCGCTTTGCCGCTTCCAAAAAAATGTCCGGCGCGGGCTTTTGATTTTTGACCATTTCATTCGTCACCACCGCGTCGAACAAATGGCGGATTTTCAAATGGTCGAGCACCATGCAAATGATTTGCTGCGAACCGCCGCTCGCCACCGCCATCGGAATTTTTTTATAATTTTCTTTCGCGATTTCCACGACAGCATGGATCGGTTCGATTTGCGGCAGCGTTTTCAAATAGGTTTCTTCCTTTTCATGCGCCACGGCGATGTGGTCGAGCGAGCGGCCCTGTTCCTGCGCGAGACTTTTCAAAATGTCGCGCGAAGGAATGCCGCCGGACGCGTAAAAACGGTCAATTGGAAAATGCAGGCCGTGCCGTTGCGTGACCATTTGCCACGCCCGCCAGTGCAGCGGCATGGAATCGGCCAGCGTGCCGTCGCAGTCGAAGATTAAGCCTTTGATTTCTCTCATTTTTTGTGTCGCGCGAAGAACGCGAAGATTACGAAGGAGAAATTTTTCTTCGCGCACTTCGTGGCCTTCGCGCGAAATTAAATTTTTAATTCTGTCAATTTCTGTTCCAAATCATTTGTCATCAGCGGCTCAATCAAGCCGTCAATCTCGCCTTCGATGACATTTGCCAAATTGTAAAGCGTCAGCTCAATGCGATGGTCGGTAACTCGATTTTGCGGAAAATTGTAGGTGCGGATTTTTTCGCTGCGGTCGCCGGTGCCGATTTGGTCTTTGCGATGCGCCGCGTATTTCGCATTTTCCTCGGCGATTTTTGCTTCGAGCAAGCGCGAGCGCAAAACTTTCATCGCCTTCGCGCGATTTTTTATTTGCGAACGTTCGTCGGCAATTCGCACGGTCAAACCGCTCGGCTTGTGTTGAATTTGCACGGCAGAATCCGTTGTATTAACGCCCTGGCCGCCTTTGCCGGACGCGCGGCAAACGGTGACTTCAATTTCATCCGGTTTGATTTCCACGTCCACTTCTTCGGCTTCGGGCAGCACAGCAACCGTCGCGGTGCTGGTGTGAATGCGGCCTTGGGCTTCGGTTGCCGGCACGCGTTGGACGCGATGAACGCCGCTTTCATATTTCAACCGCTTGAAAACATCCGTGCCGGTGACGCCAAAAATAATTTCTTTGAAACCACCCAGGTCGGATGGATTCGAATCCATCGCCTCAATTTTCCAGCCGCGCGCTTCGGCGTAACGCGAATACATGCGATACAAATCCGCGGCGAACAATGCGGATTCCGAGCCGCCCGCGCCGGCACGGATTTCGATAATCGTATTGCGTGAATCTGTCGGATTTGGCGGCACGATTCCAAATTGCAATTGTTGCGATAATTTTTTTTCTAAAATTTCAAGCCGCGCAATTTCTTCTTTGGCCATTTGCGCCATTTCCGAATCAGGTGATTCAGATTTCAGCAACGAACGATTTTCTTCGAGGTCGGCCAGAACCTTTTTGTAAGCGTCACCGGTCGTGACCAATTCTTTGAGCCGCGAATATTCGCGCGACAGTTCCTGTGCACGCTGCGGATTGTCAAAAACTTTCGGGTCGCTTAACGCCGTTTCCAATTCGGCGTAGCGCTGGCGAAATTTTTCGATGTGCGGCAAGAGATTCATTTTACAAAAAGAAATCCGCCCGCTGATGACAAAGCACCGGCGGGCGGAAATTAATTAGGCAGCTAAACTTTTTTCTTTTTCTTCGAGGCAAACGCTTCGGCGGCGGCGGCGGTCTTGGCGGCGCGTTGCTGGAATTTGTCCACGCGACCGGCGGTGTCCACGAATTTTTGCTGGCCGGTGTAAAAGGGATGACACACGTTGCAAATGCCGACGATGATGGTCTGCTTGGTGGAGCGCGTCTTAATCACGTTGCCGCAGGCGCAACGGATTTCCGCGTCCACATATTTCGGATGAATGTCCGTCTTCATAAAAAATGGACGGTCAATTTATCAGGAAAAAACTTGATGACAAGAATGATTTTAGGAAAAGCGAGATGCTTAATGTGTTGGGAAATTTGTTTTGCGCAAATGGGAAGAAAAATTTATTGTATTCGCCGGTTTGTCCGATGGTGTAATGGTAACACAGCGCCCTTTGGAGGCGTTATTCATGGTTCGAATCCATGTCGGACAGCCACTATTCTTCCAAGTCGGTTTCGCAACAATTTTCCTCGACTGGCACTGAATCATTTTTTCCATTTCCAAAACGCTTCAATGAAACAAGCAAAATGCTGATGTCGGCGGGCGAAACCCCGGAAATTCTCGCAGCCTGGCCAATGGTTGCCGGACGAATTTTTGAAAGTTTCTGACGCGCTTCTAATCGAAGACTTGGAACAATCGAAAAATCAAAATCGCCCGGAATATTTTTATCTTCGAGATTTTTGAATTTTTGGACTTCAAGTTCCTGTCGGTCAATGTAGCCAGCATATTTGACGGAAATTTCTACTTGTTGAATTATTTCTTCCGGTAACGATTCATCTCGCTTCGGTAAATTGCGATAATTTACCTCAGGACGAGATAAAATTTTTGCAAGGATATCGTTTCCGTAATACTCTGAATTCAAACGATTTAACTCTTTTAAAATAGATTTTTCTTTGGTTTTAAATTTTTGGTAATTCCGTTCCGGCAATAGGCCAATTTCGTAGCCAATTTCAGACAGTCGCAGGTCGGCATTGTCTTGACGCAATAACAATCTGTATTCAGCGCGCGAAGTGAACATCCGGTATGGTTCGATGGTTCCCTTGGTAATCAAATCGTCAATTAAAACACCGATGTAAGCTTGATTCCGTCGAAGCACGATTGGTTCTTTTTGTTGAACTCGACGGGCGGCATTGATTCCGGCCATTAATCCTTGCGCACCAGCCTCTTCATAACCGGAAGTTCCATTAATTTGTCCGGCAAGAAATAAATTTTTGCAAACTTTGGTTTCAAGAGAAGGCTGCAGTTGAGTTGGAAATGCAAAATCATATTCCACCGCATATGCTGGGCGTAAAATTTCAGCATTTTCACATCCGATAATAGTGCGCACTAAATTCACTTAGACTTCGTATGGCAAACAGGTCGAAAAACCATTGACGTAAAATTCATCGGTCTCAATGCCTTCCGGCTCAAGGAAAATTTGATGTCTCTCTTTTTCTGAAAATTTAACAATTTTATCTTCAATTGAAGGGCAATATCTCGGACCAACTCCTTCAATTACACCAGAATACATGGGAGACTTATGAAGATTGTTGCGGATAATTTCAGCTGTTTTTTTCGTTGTAAAAGTGATATGGCATGGTAATTGGCCGTTAATTTTATCGAGAATTGAACCCGTTGGATATTTACCGCTTGAAAGATTTGGTTGAAAGCGTGCTTTTGATTGTTCCACGTGGAACAAATCTTCACGCCAAAATGTGAAATAGGGCACAGGCTCATCGCCCGACTGAACTTCGGTTTTTGAAAAATTAATCGACTGTCGCAATAATCGCGGAGGCGTCCCCGTTTTTAGTCGCCCCAGCTCCAATCCTAATTCTTTCAGAGATGACGACAAATTCATTGCCGCCGACTCGCCAGACCGGCCACCAGATTGTTGATTGGAGCCGACATGCATTAAACCGCGTAAGAATGTGCCCGTTGTAATAACAATTGTTTTGGCCAGATATTGAACTTCCAGTGTTGTTTCAACGCCGTAAGCAGTGCTATCCTTCGTAAGAATTTTTACTGTTTGGCCTTGTTTCACGTCCAAACAAGCTTGAGATTCGCAAATCCATTTCAATCGAAATTGGTATGCTTTTTTATCGCATTGAGCACGTGGGGACCAAACCGCTGGCCCCTTTTTAGTATTCAGCATCCTGAATTGAATTCCGGTCATATCGGTGTTTTTTCCCATCTCACCACCTAGAGCATCAATTTCCCGTGTCAGATGACCTTTTGCCAAACCTCCGATTGCCGGATTACAAGACATTTGGCCGATTGTGTCCGCATTGATCGTCAGCAACAAAGTTTGACAACCCATGCGTGCCGCAGCCAATGCCGCTTCGACTCCGGCATGACCAGCCCCGACAACAATCACATCATATTTTTTGTGGTAAATGAACATTACTTCACGCCACGTTTTGAATCAAGGATTAGCCTGTCGTTGGCTTTCAAGTGGGCTAAAATTTTATAAATAATTTCTCTGTCTTCAACTTTTTCAATTTTATGCGCAACATCTTCTACTTGAATTGTTTGACATTTGTTTTTTATAATAAAATCAATAACTTTTCGCTGAATTTCAATGACTTTTTCCGCGGCTTTTTTTCCAGCTTCGACGCCCGGTTGATGATAGGCATTTACATTAATTAATGATGCATAAAAACCAACTGCACGTTCAAATAATGCAATTAACATTCCAACTGTTTTAGCAGAAACTTCCTTTATGATTATTGTCAACGATTCGCGTTCTTTTTCCGCCAGCGCTTGTCGTGTGCCGAGGTAAAAACCGTGAAGATAATCTCCAGCAGTCACTTTATCCTCAACCATGAAGCTTGCGCTATGACCATCTTTTAATACTTCAATAAATGTCACAAAAAAATCATTCAACCCTTCCCGTAATTGCTGAATGTATGAGTGTTGATCGGTGGAACCTTTGTTTCCAAGAACAGTAATTCCCTGATTTACTATTTTTCGGTTCAAATCCATTTCTTTTCCGAGCGACTCCATCACCAATTGTTGTAAATACTTTGAAAACAATTCCAAGCGGTCTTTATATGGCAAAACAACCATGTTTTTCAGTCCGTTACCGTTACCGGACACAAACCAAGCGAGAGAAATTTGGATAGCGGGATTTTTTGTAATGTTTGGCACGCGCGTTTGCTTATCAATCATAGCGGCGCCGGCAAGCATATTATCAATATCCAATCCCTGCAACGCTGCTGGTAATAATCCAACGGCGGACAATTCACTTGTTCTGCCGCCAATCCAATCCCACATCGGAAATTGCGATTGCCAATTATTTTGGGTGGCATATTGGGCCAACTCGCTGCCTTCCATCGTTACCGCAACTGTATGCTTGCTAAAATCCAGCGAAGCTTTTTCATAAGCAGCTTTTGCAAATAACATTCCGTTTCGTGTTTCCTTTGTGCCGCCGGATTTAGAAATCACAATGCAAAGTGTGCGATTTAATTCATCTCCAATAGTCGCCAAAACGCGATCCATTCCATCCGGATCCGTGTTGTCAAAGAAATGCGGTTTCAATTTGTCTGTGCGCGGATCACCGAGCGCATTGGCAACAAATTGTGGACCAAGCGCCGAACCACCGATACCGATGAGTAAATAATTTTTAAAATTTCCGCCAGTGCCACGAATTTCGCCGGAATGAACCTTGGCCGCAAATTGTTTGATGTTTTCAATAGTTTTCTCGATTTCTTCCCGAATTTCTTTTGTCGGGGCGAGCGATGGATTACGCAACCAATAATGTCCAACCATTCGATTTTCGTCAGGATTCGCGATTGCACCGCGCTCCAGCGCATCCATGTCAGCGAACGCCTTTTGCACACGCGGTTCCATGCTTGTGAAAAATTCGTCCGACACGTTCATTCGGCTCAAATCAATCGCCAGGCCGAGCTCAGGAAATTCGGTATGATATTTTTGAAACCGTTCCCACCATTGTTGTTTGGTTAAATTCATAAAGGAAATTTTGTTTGCGACAAACAAAGTGGGAAAATAACACAAAAAAAATCTTTGCGACAATTCAAAAGCACAAACCGGAAAATTGAGAAAGTCCCGAACTGCCGAAGAAAGTTATTTCAACGGCAACGAAATACGAATCGTCGTTCCCTGTCCGGCGCGCGATTTAATTTGAATCTTTCCGCGATGCGTTTCGATAATGCGCCCGACAATTGCCAGGCCAAGTCCTGTGCCAGTAGATTTTGTCGTTGCCAACATTTTCGTGAACGCTTCACGCTGCAATTCTTTGCTCATGCCATCGCCGGTGTCCTTGAATTCAACGGAAACAGAATTTATTTTTTCTGCGTGCGATGAAATTGTCAGCGTCCCGCCTTCGGACATTGCTTCGGCAGCGTTGAGAATTAAATTCAAGAAAGCCTGTTCCAGTTGCGGCGCGTCGCCCAAAACCATCGGCAAATCCGGCTGTAATTTGTAAATCAACTTTACATTTTGATTCGCCAATTTATGCCGCACAAGCAAACCAAGCTCGTCAATCAATTCATTCAAATTCACCGGCGCGAGTTTTGGCTCCGTCGTGCGCGCGAAATCCAAAATCTGCTCCACGATTTTGTTCAAGTGCTCAATCTTTGCGTCAATCAGCCGCGCATCTTTCGCGCGTGGATCGCTTTCCGGAAATTTTAATTGCAGCGAGTGATACAGCAATTTCATCACCGTCAGCGGATTGCGGATTTCATGCGCCACTTCCG
>JAJPKI010000070.1 GCA_021323835.1 Verrucomicrobiota bacterium
CGCGGCTGGTGCAATTATTTTTCCGGAAACAGTTCCGACAGCCTTACCGATTTCAAAATGGCGGCGCAAAAGTTGCCGCCGTCGGAAGATTTGGCGGTTGCGCGGTTCAAAATCGGCGACGCGTTGTTCGAGCAAAATGATTTTACAGGCGCACGAGAAAATTACGACGCCGTCTTGCAATTGACGAATTTCCCGGCGGTCGCCAATTCGCTCGCGAGCCGCGCATTATATCAATCCATGCGTGCGAGCGTCGAAGCCAAAAATTTGGTCAGCGCCAGTAGCGCGATGAAGCAACTGATTTATAATTTTCCTCAAAGCGAGTCATTGCAAAGCGCGTGGTTGCTTTACGGCGAATCGCTGGCCGACTCGCAAAAGCCGTCAGACGCCCGCGAAACGTATCAGGCATTTGAAGCGCAGTGGCCGGCGGCGATGCGTCCGCAAGTGGAATTTGCCATCGCGCGAACTTACGAATTGGAAACGAACTGGCCGGCGGCGATTGATAAATATCAAAACTGGCTTGCGGCATTTCCGACGAATGATTTGTGGCCGCGGGCGGCGTATTCGCTGGCATGGGCGAATTTTCAAGCGGGCAATGAAACGAACGCGTTGAATCTTTTCACAAATTTTGTTGCGCAATTTCCCGACGAAACGAATCTGGCATCGCAGGCGCAATGGTGGATTGCCGACCATTTTTACCGCGCGAGCGATTTTGTGAACGCGGAAAAAAATTACGTGATGGTTTATCAAAATTTTTCCACCGAGACGAATTTGATTTATCCGGCGCAATTGATGGCAGGTTATTCTGCAGTGGCGCGGCAGGATTACAACGGTGCGATTCGCGATTATTTCGGAAAACTGGAAGAGAATACGAATTGTCCGTCCGATTTGCGCGTGCAGGCGACGTTCGCGCACGGCGACGCGTTAATGCACTGGGAGCCGGACAACACGAACAGTCCGCTGGCGAATTTTCAACGCGCGACGAAAGTTTTTGGATGGATTGTTCAATTGAATCCGACGAACGCCGCCGCCGCGCGCGCGTGGATTCAAATCGGCGATTGCGATTTGCAATTGGGAAATTTCGACGATGCGACGAACGCTTACGCTCAAGTCGTAAATTCCTCGGCGGCGAATATTTCCGCGCGCAGCCAGGCGCAGATTGGAATTGGAATTGTGCTTGAGAAAAAAGCGGAGCAACTTTCGGACGGCGACAAGAAAGCGATACTGCAATTGGCATTGAACAATTACCTCGACGTTTTCGACACGGCCATCAATCCGCCAAAAAAAGAAAAAGCCGATGCGTTTTGGGTGAAAAAAGCGGGATTGCAAGCGCTGCCGTTGATTCAATCGCTCGGCGCCGCCGCACCGGACGGATTTATTGACGAGATGGAAAAATTGTTGCCGCAGTTGAAAGAATCGCTGGAAAAAAAGCGCGGGGAACTTTCGCAGCCGAAAACTTAATCGGTGAATAACTCGTTGTTTGACACGCGTGCGTCGCAAGTTTAGTGTGCTTCGGAGATTATGAGCGAAGTTGCCACAGCCGAACCGACCGTCAGCCTCACTGAAAATGCTGTTGCCGAAGTGAAATTACTTTTGGCCAAGCCGGAAAATTCCGGGAAAAATCTGCGTCTTTACATCGAGCAAGGCGGCTGTTCGGGGATGCAATACGGCATGGTGTTCGACGAAAAACGTGATGGCGATTTAATTTCCGAAGAAAATGGCGTCAACGTTTTAATCGACCCGGTCAGCGCGAATTATCTGCGCGGCACGATTGTGGATTTCAGCGATTCATTGACCGCCGGCGGTTTTAAGATTTCCAATCCGAACGCCAAGCAAAGTTGCGGTTGCGGAAAATCATTTGAGGCTTGAACGGATTTGATCAACCCCGATCAAGCTTAACATAGCCGTTCCGTGTGATGCGGAACGGCTTTTTATTTTTGCTGAAAAAGTTACGGCAAATATTTTCATTCTTTCAGAAATTTTCTTTGCGCTTGCTGCGCACTCTGCGGTTAAATTCACCGCGTGATTGGCAATTTGCTCATGCCTGAGCTGGTGGAATTGATTCACCGGCGCGATTTCAAAGGCCTTCGCGAAATCCTTTGCGGTTTCGCGCCCGCCGACATTGCTGAAATTTTTGTGGATTTGCCGCCGGACGACGAAGCGGTGATGCTGCGTTTGTTGCCGCGCGAATTGGCCGCGGAAGTTTTTGAAAACCTGCCGATTGAAGACCAGGAAAAAACGCTTCACGCGCTTGGCAACGAGCAAGTCGCGCAAATTCTAAACGACATTTCGCCGGATGACCGCACGCGCCTGCTCGAAGAATTGCCCGCCGCCGCCACGCAAAAACTTTTGGATTTGCTCAATCCCGAAGAACGTAAAATCGCCAAGCAACTTCTCGGTTATCCGGAAAAATCCGTTGGCCGCCAAATGTCGCCGCATTACGTCGCGATTCAGCAAAATTGGACCGTCGCCGAAGTGCTCGCGGAATTGCGCAAGCAGGAGCACAAGCGCGACGTCATCAACCAAATTTACGTCACCGACAGCAAAGGCCGTCTCGTGGACTTCGTGCGCCTGCGCAGCATTGTCGTCGTTCCGCCGCAAACTTCGGTGTTGGAAATTTTGGAGAACCAGAAAATTTCTCTTCACGCGACTGACGACCAGGAAACCGCTGTCGCCGCATTTAGAAAATACGATGTCACGATGATTCCCGTCGTGGATTCCAACGACGTGCTCGTCGGTGTTGTCACCGTGGACGATATTTTGGATGTGGCCGAACGCGAAGCGACTGAGGACATTCAAAAACTCGGCGGTGTCGCCGCGTTGGACGCTCCGTATTTGAAGACCACCATTTTTCAGATGGTCAAAAAGCGCGCGCCGTGGCTGGCGATTTTGTTCGTCGGCGAAATGTTGACCTCCGTGACGATGCAAAATTACGGCGGCGAAGTCCAAAAAATCGTGGCGCTTTCGTTTTTTATGCCACTCATTCTTTCCTGCGGCGGTAATACCGGTTCACAGGCGACGTCGCTTATCATCCGTGCGATGGCCGTGCGCGATGTTTTGTTGAGCGACTGGTGGCGTGTTTTTCGCCGCGAATTGGCCGGCGGCCTTTTGCTCGGCGGAATTTTGGCCGTCATCGGCGCCGTGCGCGTCCTGCTCTGGCAATGGTTTCACTTTTGGGATTACGGTTCGCATTATTCCACGTTCGCACTTGTCATTGGCGTGAGTTTGATTGGCGTGGTGCTTTGGGGAAGTCTCGTCGGTGCAATGCTGCCGTTTCTATTGCGATTGGTAAAACTCGACCCCGCCGTTTGTTCCGCGCCATTCGTAGCCACACTCGTGGACGTGACCGGCCTCGTGATTTACTTCAACGTTGCGCTCTGGCTGCTGCCGCGCTCGCTGTTTCAATGACGCATCGCCAGCTTGACCCTGCGCGCAAATCACCTTAGCTTTGAATCTGTTCGGGGAGCCAACCGGCCGTCATTGACGACGAAGGCTGAGAGTTTCGCGCGGAACGCGAAAGACCCGTGAACCTGATCCAGGTAATGCTGGCGTAGGAATTTGCACTTCGCTTCGCCTTTCCTGAATCAATTTGGTGGCTATCAACCATCAACTAAAAACTATCAACTGATTTATGATTGCATCCAAAGATTCATTCGAACCGCACAGCAGCGAACAACTGCCCGCCAGCAAAAAAGTTTTCGTTGCCGGCGCAATTCACAAAGACGTCCGCGTGCCGATGCGCGAAATCGAAGTCTCGCCGACGAAATCCTACACCGGCGCGGTCACAGCAAATGAGCCAGTGCGCGTTTACGATTGCAGCGGCCCATGGGGTGACCCGAATTTCAATGGCACAGTCGAACAAGGTTTGCCTGCGCTGCGGCGCAATTGGATTTTATCGCGCGGTGATGTGGAGGAATACGACGGTCGCGCGGTTCAACCGATTGATGACGGTTATTTGTCCGAACAGCATCGCGGCCTTTCGCGCGCGAAACGTCAGGATGAAACGAGTTTTCGTCTCGAAGGCTTGACCGCGCCGAAACGCAAACCGCTCCGCGCAAAAAAAGGCAAAGTCGTCACGCAACTCGCCTACGCCCGCGCCGGCATCATCACGCCGGAAATGGAATTCATCGCCATTCGTGAAAATATGCGCGTCGCGAAAATTTCCGAAATGGCGAAAGACATCGTGCGAAACGATTTGGAAAAGCAGCACGCCGGTTCCAGCCAGATTTCAAAAAGCGAATTTACTCCGGGCATTTTCAGAAAATTTCCCGCGCGCATTCCAAAAGAAATCACGCCCGAATTTGTCCGCAGCGAAATCGCTGCCGGTCGCGCCATCATCCCGAACAACATCAATCACCCCGAGTCCGAGCCGATGATTATCGGGCGCAACTTCCTCGTGAAAATCAACGCCAACATCGGCAACAGCGCCGTCGCCTCTTCGATTGAAGAAGAAGTTGAGAAAATGCGTTGGGCAACAAAATGGGGTGCGGACACGGTGATGGATTTATCCACCGGCAAAAATATCCACGCGACTCGCGAATGGATTTTAAGAAATTCGCCCGTGCCCATCGGAACCGTGCCGATTTATCAGGCGCTCGAAAAAGTCGGCGGCAAGGCCGAGGACCTCACGTGGGAGATTTTCCGCGACACCCTCATCGAGCAGGCTGAGCAAGGCGTGGACTACTTCACCATTCACGCCGGCGTGTTGCTGCGCTTCGTGCCGCTCACGGCGAACCGCATGACCGGCATTGTTTCGCGCGGCGGCAGCATCATGGCCAAATGGTGTCTCGCGCATCACAAAGAAAATTTCCTCTACACGCATTGGGACGACATCTGCGACATCATGGCCGCCTACGACGTCGCGTTCAGCATCGGCGATGGGCTCCGCCCCGGCTCGATTGCTGACGCCAACGACCAGGCGCAATTTGGTGAACTCGAAGTGCAAGGCGATTTGACCAAACGCGCGTGGGACAAAGGTGTGCAAGTGATGAACGAAGGCCCGGGCCATGTGCCTATGCATATGATTGAAGAGAACATGGCGAAGCAACTCGAGTGGTGCGGCGAAGCGCCGTTCTACACGCTCGGGCCGCTCACCACCGACATCGCGCCCGGCTACGACCACATCACCAGC
>JAJPKI010000145.1 GCA_021323835.1 Verrucomicrobiota bacterium
AATGGATGAAATATTTGCCCAAGCCGCTCGGCTTGATGGCATGCAACGACATGCGCGGCCAGCAAGTGCTCGAAGCCTGCCGCGCCGCAAATATTAATGTGCCGGATGACGTGGGTGTTGTCGGCGTGGACAATGACGAAGTGCTTTGCGATTTGTCGAACCCGCCGCTTTCGAGCGTGCAACCAAACACCGAACGCATTGGATTTGAAGCGGCGGCATTGTTGGATGAATTGATGTCAGGCAAGGAATCTCCGTCTGCGCCAATTTCCATCGAGCCGAAAGGAGTCATTGCCCGGCGTTCGACTGAAGTGCTGGCGATTGACGACCGGCAAATGGCCGCAGCGGTGCGCTTCTTGCGCGAGCACGCGTGCGATGGCATTGATGTGAGCGATTTGCTCAAAGCCATTCCGATGTCGCGCAGCACGCTGGAGCGACGATTTGTAAAATTGATTGGCCGCCCGCCGAAGGAAGAAATTATGCGGATGCAACTTAAACGCGCCAAACAATTGCTCGCGGAAACCAATTCATCCGTGGAATTCATTGCTGAAAAAATCGGCTTCGAGCGTGCGGAATACTTGAGCCGCATTTTCAAAAAGAAAGTCGGCGCATCGCCATTACAATTTCGCAAGCAATCGCGCACGGCAGTGGAGGCGGATAGATTGCCATTGCCTGCGCATTTTCCTGAAATTCCGGCTGCGAGCTGAAGTTAAATTTTTTCAGTCATAAACATTTAAATTGGCGCGCTTACCTTTAAGCTCATAAATTTTTACGAGCGTCAGTCATTAATCCATTGACGAGAAAAGTTAATGAAATTACTTAAAAGTTCAGATTTGACGGAAAAGTGCAGAATTTTTCCGCGAAAGTCCATTGACAGTTATCGTTTTGCTGGTAGCGTATTAACAATCCAAATGTGCCCAGAAATCCCAAACATTTGTTCCTGTAGAATTGTAGTCTCCGCGCCGTAGCAATCATTTACCAAATCCCAACTATGAAAACTCCTGGTCGTATTATCCGCATCATCGTCGCTGCAACCGCCGTTTTTGCCGTTCTGCCGCTGCTTCGCGCCGGCACTGACGTTTGGACCGGTGGCGGGGGCGCCAATAATTTGTTTTGGTTAAGCGCGGCCAACTGGAATCCGGCTCAAATTCCGCAAACTGGCGATGAATTGGTTTTTACCAACACGGTTGGCCTGGTTAATTCGAACAATATTCCAAGTGGAACTTTTAAAGGAATTACTTTTGCGACGCCTTCGGGTGCATTCGTTTTGAATGGTTTGGGTGTGACATTGCAGGACAACATCACGAATTTTCAGGCTAATACACCGGAAACGATTAACTTGCCAATAGCTCTCGGCGGCACGGTTAATGTGAGTATCGTTTCAAATAGTGTTTTGAATTTGAATAATGTTATTTCAAGCAGCGGTGCTTTGTCTGTTTCCGGACCCGGTCTGGTCAATTTACTTGGAACAAATAATTTTACCGGAGGATTGACGGTTGGCGGTGGCGGCGTAGTGGCGATAAACGCAGATACAAATTTGGGAGCTGGCACTGTTGTTCTTAATGGTGGTGGAATTCAGAACCTTCTTAGTTTTGATATAAAAACAAATCGCAGTATTGCATTGGGACCAACATCAGGTAGTGGTAACGGATTTATTACAACGAGCTTTGGCACTTTTTTAACCAATGGCGCGGTAATGAGTAACAATGGCGGTGGCGTCGGAGGTTTGACCAGATTGGGGTTTGGTGTGTTGCGGCTTTTTGGTTCTAATGTTTATACCGGCTCTACGAGTAATACGATTGGCACAATTGTTTTGGATTTCACGCAACCAGCTTCGCCGGTTAGCAATATTATTAGTTCGAGTTCAGCACTTACAATGGGTGGAGGCAACGCTGGTCCGACGACAACCAATTATGCTCAATTATTGATGGCAGGAACTGCTGCTGGCAACACTCAAACATTTTCCAGCGCCAATTTTACACTTGGAGCCTCGGTAATTGGCGTCACAAATCTTACAGGCAGTGGATTGACGACATTGAATTTGGGTGCTTTAACTCATGATCCGAATTCGGGTTTGACGTTCTTTTATTCAGCGCCAGCGTTAGCTAAAATCACCACCACTTCTCCTAATGTTGGAGGGATTCTTGGTGGTTGGGCGACGATTGCTGGCGATGCGGGCGGTCCATCACTCCCATCCGACAATCTTGTTACTGGAACTAATTGGGCATGTGTTGATGTAAACGGCAATATTGTCAACTTTAATAATTTTTACGTCGTGAATGCTGCCAACCACAACACCCTGCATGCCGCGGTTGACTGGAATACTACTGGTGTTGAAACTAATATTCTTGTTGGAGACCCCAGTGGTGTTGCCGTTGTTGCAACAAATGATATTGATAATGCTGGCACGACTACTGACATCCAATCTATCAAATTTTATAATTCTCCTACTACAGGTGGAGCGGGCGTTTACATCGGTCGAAATAATACGCTGCGTTTAGGAATATATGGTGGTATTCTGTCGGTTCAAACAGCTAACACTACTCCAGTAATTGGCGGCATTAGCAATCTGGTTAATGGAGCTTCGGCAAACCAAGCGCCATTTGGTTCTCAAAATGCTGGAATACTTACGGCAGGCGGTCCAAATTTCAATACGCCCGGTGAAATTGTTATCACACACTCTACTACTCAAGGTGAAACAACGGGTGGATTAATTGTAGCGGCTCAAATTGCTGACAATGGTCCCAATGGCAAAGTAACAGTCGTAAAAATGGGTAATGGCAGCATCAAACTTGATGGTAATAACACCTATTCCGGCGGCCTTTACCTGCTTCAAGGTCGTGTTCAATGGCAAGGCACTGAAATTGACGCTACCGGAAATGGTGGCCCTGGTGGCACCAACGGTCTTAACGATGGAGCTGGATTTGGCCCTGTTTATGTTTTTCCAGGAAGTTATTTTGCGCCTAGCACTTCCATTCCTAATATTACAAATGATTTCTTCATAGCTGGTGCCGGCGGTGCAAACGAAAAATTCGGTGTCTTCCGCGCTGGCAATTTTGGAGGCAACATCACCATGGTTGGCGATGCGACGATGTGCAGCGATTCAGCCAATGTTTTTGGGCCTATTCACGGCCCGTTTAATCTGACAATCGGCGCACCAAATCGCAAAGGAAATTTGAGTCTTGCCAGCTCCGGTGACGATTGGACGGGAAATACAATTATGCAGCCGAGAAGTGATATCAACAATCTGACCAGCAGTAATAACGAAGTCATTCCAAACGGATTTGGCAAAGGCAATGTTATTTTTGCGGGCGCATCAGGAAACGGCTTTTTCTGGGACATGCATGGTTTTAGCGAAACGGTCAATGGCTTTTTGTCAACGGGCGTTAATGCTAGTGCCTTGATTGTTACAAACGGTTTTGTTAGACCTGTTTCGACGTTGACAATCGGTGACAATGACCAGTCGGGAACCTTTGGCGGCATTATTATGTCCAATATTGCCATAACCAAAATTGGAGCGGGTGTGGAGACATTTACTAACGTCAATTCTTATACGGGCGCTACAACCATCAGCAATGGTGTATTACAATTAGGCGGTTTTAGTGGTTCAATTAATAAGAGCGTAACCGTGAACATTAATGGCGGCGTGTTTGATGTCTCGAGCGCGGCCAGCTATGGCATACCATCTACTCAGACCATCAACATCAACGGCGGGACGTTCTTCATCAACACGGCCAACAGCGGCACGACGCCGGTGAACATCACCAACGGCACATTAGAAGTAACGGGAGCCGGTGGCAGCGCCAATTTGACGGTGCCGACGTTGAACGTCGGTGGAGCGGCCAATGTGATCCAGGTGGTCAATGCGCCGTTGATCAACACATATCCGTCGGCATTTCC
>JAJPKI010000255.1 GCA_021323835.1 Verrucomicrobiota bacterium
GGTCCCACAAAACTTTCGGCAATTCACCCGGCTTGAGCGGCGGGATTTCCGGCGTTTCGAAGCTGCCGTTGACAATCAAATTGCCGCGGTCATCCCAATTGAATCCGCCATTTCCCGCGAGACCGGCAGGTCGCGGCGAATTTTTAGCAACACGCGGCGGAGGCATCGGCTTTTTTGATTTGCGAAAAATAAAAAGTCCCGCGCCGACGAGGAGCACGAGAATGCCTATGATGAGCCAAATGCGTTTTGCCATTGCGCTGGGATTTCCGCGATGATTACGCTCGCGGAAGGAAACTGTCAAGATTTTGCGGTTGAAGCTGGAAGAAAATTCAATCGCGACAGTTGCAAAATGCCAACTGTCACTGTCGTCGCCACCCTAATTGCAATTGTCATTGCGCCGCCGACAGCAGCGTGCGCATTAAAAACACGCCGCTCACGACGATGCCAATAACAATTGCCCCACCCCACGCATCCACCTTGGCGTTTATGACATGGTTGGTGTGCAGCAAATGATAAAGCGCACTGCGTTTTACAGAGCGCTTGATTTTGGACACTTGAGTCATGGCACTTCTTTAGCAGAAAGCACGCCAGCAGCTTTTTCATTGGAAAAAGTGGGCAAACACCCTATTTTTGCGATGTGGCCAAGCCGCCGTTGATTCTTGTCGCGCCCAGTATTGAGAAACGCGGTGTCGAATTTAATGACGTTTCCGTCAGCCTTTCCGTCAAATACGATTTCTCCGTCACGCAAGCCGGCGGCATCCCGGTCACCGTTCCGACAACCACCGACCGCGGCATTTTGAGCGAATGTCTCAAGCGTGTGGACGGTGTTTTGCTCACCGGCGGCGACGACATTAATCCCGGCCTTTACGCAAAAAATCTTCCTGAGAAAATTCGCAAAACGGTTGAGACAACTCCCGACCACGGCGGACGCGATTTGCGCGAATTGATTTTGCTCGATGAAATTTTTCGCCAGCGCAAGCCGCTCCTTGCAATTTGCCGCGGCCATCAATTGCTCAACGTCGCGCTTGGCGGCGAATTGGTCGCCGACATTCGCCAGCAGGTTCCCGGCGCGATTAACCATCAGCATCTCGACCGCGCAAACGAAATTGTTCACGAAGCGGCGTTGACACCGAATTCTTTGCTCGCCAAAATCACCGGCAAGCGGATACTCGGCGTGAACAGCTCGCATCATCAGGCCGTCATTCGAACGGCTGAACCGTTGATGGCCACGGCGCGAGCGCGCGACGGAATCGTAGAAGCAATGGAATTGAAACCGGAGGCGAAGAAATTATTGCCGTTTTTATTGAGCGTGCAATTTCATCCGGAACGGTTGACGCAAAGACACGCCGAGCATCGTGCAATTTTTTCGCGGTTCATCGCCGCGTGCCAGAAGAAAAAGAAATGAAAGCGAAAGTTTTAATTGTCGACGACGAAAAGGATTTGCGCGATTTGCTCGCGTCAATTTTGGAGGAATATTACGAAGTTGCGCAGGCCGGAACTGCCGTTGCTTTGCGCCAAACATTTACGCAAGAGCCGCCGGACGTCATTTTGCTCGACGTGAAATTGCCGGACGGCTACGGCCTCGATTTATTGCCGCAAATCAAAAAAAATTGGCCGGACACGGAAGTCATTATTTTGAGCGGACATGGCACGGTCACGATGGCCGTCGAAGCCGGACGCCGCGGCGCTTACAATTTTCTCACCAAGCCGTTTGAAAACGAAAAATTGCTGCAAGACGTGAAATGCGCCGTCGAACGCAAAGCGCAGAGCGAAGAAAATGTCACCCTTCGTCAGGCGCTCGCGACGATGAGCGGCGCGGCTTCGCCAATTTTCCGCAGCCACGCGATGCAGGAAGTCGTCCGCACCGTCGAACGCGTCGCACCGAGCGATGTTGCCATTTTAATTACCGGCGAAAGCGGCACGGGCAAAGAAGTTATCGCCGATTTGGTTCATTCGTTGAGCACGCGCAGCAAAAATAAAATCATCAAAGTTAATTGCGCCGCGCTGCCACGCGAATTGATTGAAAGCGAATTGTTCGGCTCGGTGAAAGGCGCGTTCACAGGCGCAACGTCCGACCGCGACGGTCTTTTCCGCCAGGCCGAGGGCGGCACGTTGCTGCTCGACGAAATTTCCGAAATGCCGATTGATACGCAAAGCAAATTGCTCCGCGTGTTGCAGGACCAGGAAGTCCGTCCCGTCGGTGGCAAGACGAGTTACAAAACCAATTGCCGCATTCTCGCGGCGACTAATCGCAGGCCGGAAATCGCCATCAAAGACGGCAAGCTACGCGAAGATTTATTTTATCGCATCAGCGCAATTTCCGTTCACTTGCCATCATTGCGCGAACGCCGCGACGACATCATGCCGCTGGCAAATTCATTTCTGAAAAAATTTGCCGCGCAGGCGAACCGAAATATTTCCGGATTTAAACAGGACGCGATTGAGCGGCTCACAGCATTTGATTGGCCGGGCAACGTCCGCCAATTACAAAATGAAATTCAACGCGCGGTGCTGCTGTGCGAAGGCGCGGAAATTGCCGCAGCCGATTTAAGCGTGACGACGATGAAATCTCCGTCGGCAAGTTTTCCGATGGCGAGCGCGCCAGCCGGCGAATCGGACACGGACTACACGCTGCTCGAAGGCGTTGAACGCAACGCGATTATTCAGATGCTCAAGGAAACCAGCGGCAACAAACTCGAAACCGCCAAACGCCTCGGCATCGGCCGCCAAACACTTTACAACAAAATCAAGGCTTACGGGATTGAAGTGTGAGCGCTGTCGCCTCAATTACATTTACATTTGATGGCTCGGAAAATGAGTTCAAAAGACTTTATAATGCTATCACAGCCTCTATAGACTTGGATATCGGCGCATATTCAAAAGGCACGACAGGTGTAATCGAATTTATGATAGACGACTTCGATTTTTTCAAAAAGCAAGTCGCAGAAAAATCAATCGAACTAAAAGTGCATTTAGTTGCATTGGACTATTTAGTTAGTGAGGCAAAATCTTAAGCGTTCAAATTGCAAACTGGTTTCAAAGCTTCTTCAATTCTTCCTGCAACATTTCCGCCAGTGGACGAATGGTCGCGGCATCAAATGTAAAACTGCAACCGGCGGCGTGAAATAATTCCGGCAACGGACGCGAACCGCCAAGTTCCAAAGATTTTTTGTAATCGTTCAGCGCCTTTGCCTGGTCGCGTTTCGCGTTCGCCCAAATCTGCAGCGCACCGAGTTGCGCGATACCGTATTCGACGTAGTAAAACGGATGGATAAAAATGTGGAGTTGTCGATGCCACGAAAATGCGCGCGCTTCTTCCCAGCCCGACCAATCAGTGATGCCGCCGAAACGATTCATCAATTCCAA
>JAJPKI010000192.1 GCA_021323835.1 Verrucomicrobiota bacterium
AGCGCGACGGATACTTACGCAAAATTTGTCGCCGACCCGTTTGAAACCGGTTACGGCCACACCATCGGAAACTCGCTTCGCCGCGTGCTGCTTTCGTCGCTCGAAGGCGCGGCGATTACCTCCATCAAAGTGGACGGCGCGATGCACGAATTTACCACGATTGACGGCGTCGTCGAAGACGTGACCGACATCGTTTTGAATTTGAAAAAAGTTAAATTCAAAGCGCACACGCGCGACGAGCAAATCCTTTTGCTTTCGGTCAACAAAGAAGGCGCAGTGACCGCCGCCGACATTCAGGTGAACCAAAATGTCGAGCTCGTCAATCCCGACCAGCACATTTGCACGCTCGATAAAAAGAAAAAACTTGAAATGGAATTGACCGTGAAAATCGGCCGCGGTTTTTGCCCGGGCGACGAAAACAAGAAACCCGGCCAGGCCATCGGCGTCATCGCGATTGATTCGATTTTCTCGCCGGTCACGCGCGTTCGTTACAACGTCGAAGCCGCGCGCGTTGGAAATCGCACGGACTACGACAAGTTGATTTTGGAAGTTTGGACGGATGGACGTCTTACGCCTGATGACGCGCTGACGCAGTCGTCTGTCGTTCTTCAAAAGCACCTCGACGTGTTTGCGCTTTACGACAAGAACGCGATTGAGTTCGAAGAAGCTGCCGACAAGCAGGACGAAGAAAAAACGAAGATGAAGAAGTTGCTCAATATGAGCGTCAACGAAATCGAGTTGAGCGTCCGCGCGGCGAATTGCTTGAACAACGCGAACATCACGACGGTCGGCCAATTGGCGCAGAAGACCGAGCAGGAGATGTTGAAATATCGCAACTTCGGCAAGAAGTCGTTGAACGAAATCAAAGACAAATTGACCTCGCTCAATCTTTCGCTCGGCATGACGTTCGAACCGGGCTTGATTGACAATACGCCGAAAGCAGAAGCACCGGCGCTTTAATTTATGCGACATCTGAAGCGAACAGCCAAATTGGGGCGCACGTCGGAACATCGCAACGCGATGCTGGCGAACCTCGTTTGCAGCTTGATTAAACACAAACGCGTTACCACGACGCTCGCGAAGGCGAAAGCCGCGCGTTCCGTCGCCGAAAAAATGGTGACGCTCGGCAAAAAAGGCACGGTTCATCATCGTCGTCTCGCTGTCGCGCGGTTGCATCAGGAAGACGCGGCGAAAATTCTGTTTAAGGAAATTGCGCCCGCGTTCAAAGAACGCAACGGCGGCTACACGCGCATCATCAAGATGAATCAACGCATCGGCGATTCCGCGCAAAAAGCGATTCTCGAATGGGTGGACGTCGTTGCCGAAACTCCGGCGACACCGGAAACACCTGCGGCTGAAACCAAGCCCGAAGAAAAGAAATCGTGATTAAATTATTTCAAAATCACAGCCCGCTCAATTTGAGCGGGCTTTTTTTATTTCACGAATAAAAATACGAAGAGCAAAATCAAAACGACGGCGACAATCCACCAAAGCCAACTGATGCCGCGTGGTTTTCGTTCGCTGCCAAATTCCTGTTTTACAAATTCGTCGTAATCGAATTTGTCATCCGGCAAATCGAGTCCGCCGATGCGCGCATCCTCCGACCAGCCGGTATTTTCATCAGAACCGCATTCGGGACAAGCTTTGGCATTGGGCGGAACATCCGCGCCGCAATTGGGACAAACGTCCGGCGTCATGAATTAGAAAACCGGCGAAGATTCTCCGGCGATGCCATTGGCAACCTTTGTCGCGCGCGAATTGATGCGCGCGGGGTCCATGCTCCAGCGTGCGGCGAGCATCGGAACTTTATCGCAGTTGGCTTGAAGAATTTTTTCGGAATAAACATCGTCGCCGTAGCCGAAGCATTTCAATTTCAATTCGATTTCCAGTGCGGTTTTTTCGCCCTGTTGCCAAACGGTTTCACCCGCCCAGGCATACGCCCGCGTCACATAGCCATCATCCAATCGCGCCCACGCATGATGATGCGAAAAACTTTCCGCATGAAAAAATTGCACATGGCCGAGTTTGCGGCTCACAGCGATAAGAAATAAAAAGCACGCGTCCACGTCGTCGCTGGGATTCGGCAATCCCGCGCCGGTGACGATTACCCAGCCGTTGATGCGCGGGCTGATGAAAAAATCATGCTCGCCGGTCATTCCTTCCGACCACGAGCATGGCGAAGAACGATTCAAGCCAAGCGCGCGTTGAACGGTGGCGGGAGTTGCCGCGCGAATCGCCATCCATGTTCGCGGGCGATTAATAATTGGTCGTTGAAATAAAACCGACGGCGGAACAATTTTGGCTTCGGTTTTTTTAATTTTTTCGCGGCGATGCAGGAAGAAAATGACGCCAAAAATAATGCAGGCCACCGCCAGCGCCAGCAAATGGACTGTCAGCAACATCATCGCGCCTGCATCAGCGGGACTCACAATGGAAATTTACGCTCTCGTTGATTGGATTCAAATAAAAATTCTTTCTGGATTGTAGCAGCGAACGTCGGCTCGCTCTGATTTTTGGGAAATAATGAGCCGACTTACGTCGGCTGCTACGAATTTTGAGCAAGCCATTCGAGATATTTCTTATTTCCAGAGCTTAACGGCAAAACCAGAAATTCCGGCGTGTCGTAAGGATGTTTCGCCAGAATCAATTTTTCCAGCGCCGCTAATTTCGATTGTGGCGTTTTCAAAATCATCAACGTTTCTGCGCTGGATTCAATTTTTCCCTGCCAGCGGTAATGTGATTCGACCTTTGGAATCAAATTGGCGCAGGCGATTAATTTTGATTTCAGTGCGGCATTTGTCAGCACGCGCGCGACTTTTAAGTCCGGCGCAGTCACAAAAACAATTGCAAATTGTTTGGCGGATTTCATTTTGCAACCAATTGCACCGTGTTCGTGAAAATAAAATCTACAATCGGTGTCGGGTCGGGCAAACCGTGCGGATGATGGTCGGCGCCGGGTTTGAGAATCAATGTAATATTCCCGCCCAATTTCTGATAACGTTTCGCCAAAATCTTCGTGTTCTCGTCCCACGGCACAGTTTTATCCGCGTCACCGTAAACGTGGAGCAAGGGAATCTTTGCGGCGGCGAGAGGAGCCAGTTCATCAATTGGATTTTTGTCGTAGGCGAGTGCTTCGGCTTCGGATTTGAAACCGTAGCGTTCTATCAATTGTTTCCATTCCTTTGTCGTATCAATTTGGCATTTGCCTTGATGGCCGGGCCAGCTTTTGATGTCACAAACCGGAGCATCGCCGTATATGCAAGTCACTTTGTCCGGATTCGCCGCCGCCCAATTGTAGCAATACAAACCGCCGCGACTTAATCCAATAAGCGCGACCTTTTTCGCGAAACCGAATTTGTCGGTCAATTCGGCGTAACAATTATCCCAATCAGTCACCGCTTGCGGACAGCCATACATGTCTTTGTCCGCGAGATAAACAATTGTCATGCCGCGATTCAGCAGCGCCACTTCCGTGTTCGTCGCAACGTTGAAAAATTCAGCCTTCCACGCCCACGGACGATTCGGCAACGGATTTTCCGGCACAACGACCGTCGCCATTTTTCCGCCTGCGTTGAAATCAAACCGGTCAAATCCGTTCCAAGATGTTTTTTTTCCGGGAAACGGCTGGTCAAGCGCACGAATCTTCGATTCCAAATCCGCCGCTTTCTGTTCCGCCTCCGGCAAAGGCAATCCGACGGGATGACCCGGTCGCAAATGGTCCGCCTCCGTCAGCCACGCATCGCGCAAAACTTTTTCCTGCTGCGAAATCAGTTTCAGCATTTCTTCGCCGTGCGGATAATCAGCAAGCATTGGCTCGACGCTGTTCATCGTTTCCAATTTTTTTGGTGCGCCGAGATGCACGAGAATTTCCCGTGCCATCAGCCAATGGCCAATTTCATTCGGATGCACGCCGTCACGCGTGAATGTGTATTTTGGATTCGTTTTGCGATGCTCGGCGATGAATTGATTCATCGGAGTGTGGATGTCCACGACGTCCCAGCCGTTCGTGTGTTGCGAAACCAACCACGCGGAAAATTTATCCAGCACATCGTTATAGCTGCGATACGGCGCAGAAAATCCTTTTGCTCCGTCGTCCGTCAACGGCTTGTTGCAGCCGACCGGATCGAACGGCGACGGCGTGACGTGAATGATTTGCGCGCCGGATTTCTGCACCAAATCGTGCAGCCAATTCATGCCGTCCTTGAATTTCTGAAGATGCTCGTCGCTGAACGGCTGATAAATCCCGTCGTTCATGCCGTAATCCGCGATGACCAAATCCGGCTTGGTTGCGTCGAGCACGGCAGCGATACGCGTGTGTGCGTCCGGCCGCACATATTTGCCGCCCGCGTGACCCGGTTCGGAAAGTCCCGAAACCGTCTCGCTCGATTGGCCGAGATTCAGGAACGTGATGGTCGAATTCGTGTCGCGCGTCAGCACATACGTCTCAATGTCGTCAATGTAACTGCCCGCGTAAGTGATGCTGTCGCCGATAAAAACGACGCGATGAAATTTTTCAAGACCGGCCAGAGGAGATTGCGCTGGGCAAATGAAAGCGGTCAGGACAAAAATTAAAATGGCAGTGAACGTCTGGAGAAATTTCATTCCCTTCATTTCCGCTGATTCAACCCTCGACGTCAAGACGCGAAGACATATTCAAATCTCTTTATGGGGTGTTTGCCCCAGATAATGAAGCCAATTTGTAGGATAGAATTTTCTTTTTTAACATGTTGCAACGCCATCACTTGGGGAGCGAAAGCAGGCCGGACGAAACCATTTGGTTCACGCTCGTTTTCGAAGATGCCAGTCGCTTGATGGTGGAACGTTACAACGATTCGAGGAATGCTTTCATCAAAGACCGGTTGATAAAAATTCCGCCGAAGGAATTCGGCAAATATTCCGTCAACGGCGCGCCTTTGGAAAAGCTGGTGCAGGATAAATTGAAAGAGCTTTCAGACAAAATGTTGAAGGAATAAGCGGCGCAGGTTCAACGCAAGTAATCGGGCAAACACTTTGGACAAATGCTGTGTGTGAATTTCAATTCCAGATGTTTCCGAAAATAAGATTCCGGAGGACGCCATTCGCCGTTTTTATCGCGAATGCTTTTACAGCAGGAGCAGATGGGAATATAAACGCCGTCCATTTCATAGGACGCCAGCAACCCAAGCAATTTTTTGATGACTCCTTCGCGTTCATCTTCCGTCAATCTCCTGCGCAGTTTGGGTTCCGTGAGCGCGCGGCGGATGACGAAGGCCAGCTTTGACAATTCGCGTTTCGGCACAAGGTCGGTCGCACCGGGCGCCAGCTTTTCAATCTCCATCTCCGGCGTCAGAGCATCCGTCACAAAGATAAACGGGATTTCCGGATAATTTTTTCGCGCAATGGCGAGCGCGGCGAAACCGCTGAATTCCGGCAGGCCATGGTCGGAAAGAATGACATCCGGCGGGCGTTGTTCCAATGCGAGCAAGAAGGCATCTTTGGTTTCAACGCGCTGCGACCGAACTATCAACCCGTTCTCTCGCAATGCTTGATTCACCAGTTCAGCATCTCGCGGCATGTCTTCGACGAACAGCACCTGTATTTCTTTTGTTAAATCTTTCACTTTTTCCATTCTGTTAATCCCACTATCACTCTTATACGCCCGATTGCAGATTAACGAAGTTAATTCGTATGGGGTATGCACCCCACTGCACCCCAATTTTTTAAAAGGGGAACAAAGCAATGGACAGGCGAAGAAAGCTTCTCATGATTTCCAGAATTTCCGAGCGACTAAAACACTTCCACCGACGATGCCGGTCAACGCAACGGAACTCCAAGTGAAGGGATGCTTTTTGATGTGCATAACGGCCATGTCCTTCAAATGCCGGAGGCTCAACCGATATTTCAATTCTTCTTTATCTTCGCTGATGCGCTCTTTGGTGACGAGCACTTGCTTGTGCAGGTCGGAGGAAGGTTGGTCGGGTGCTCTTAGCGTTCCCGCGTTGTGCTGCATTTGAACCGCCGTGGAAATGGACTGAATGGTCTTTTGCGGCGCGAGCGAGCTGGCGGACAATGCTTTGACGCCTTTTGAAATAAAAATTGTGCCCGCGACCATCACAAATATTCCCACGATGGCAAACCCGATGAATGCCGCCAAGGTGGAATCCAGTCCCAACGCTTCAAAAGCAAACGCCAGCAATAATCCGATGCCCGCGCTAAATAAAATTAATCCCGCGCAAGCGAGAAATCCGCCGGTTGCCAGAATCGCTATGTTGCGCCCAAAGCACTCCACTTTTTCCGCCATCTCGCCCTGAACCAATTGTAATTCTTCTTTGAAAAAGGCGGTCACATTGTTTTTCAGGTCGTCCAACAATCCTTTCAACGGTGTTTTGGTGATTAAAAAATTTCGCATATTAACCTCATTGTAAAAAGTTCGTTTCATTTCTATTGCAATTTTCATTCCGTCTGGACGACTACTTGAAATTTTCATTTTGATGAAATGGAGCGGAAGCATGGGGTGTTTGCCTACTGTCAATGGGCATCGGTTCTCTATTTAATGCTGCGCTTTCAAAGGAGTCTAAAATGCAAATTAAACGAGGAAAATTCATTGTCATTGCTTTGGCCGGATTATTCAGCATCCGTTTATCGGCACAAACCGTTTCGACTGTCACCAATAAATATCCGTGGGAAAGCAGTATTGCGGCGGGGTTGACCCTGACAAAAGGCAATAGCGATACGCTGTTGCTGACAACCAAATTGCAGACGCAACGCAAGATGCCCGTGAACGAATATGACTTCGACGTGGACGGCACTTATGGCAAGACGTCCGGCGTTAAAAGCACAGAGACGCTTCACGGAGACGCTCAGTGGAATCATTTGTTCACGGAACGTTTCTTCGGCTATGCGCGGGCGGAAGGATTGCATGACGCCATCGCGGATGTTCGTTACCGTTTCACGGTCGGCCCCGGCGTTGGTTATTATTGGATTAAGGACAAAGAAACCACTTTGGCAACGGAAGGCGGTGTCAGCGAAGTGTTCCAACAATTGGGGGCGAATTCCACGGCATATACGACGCTCCGATTGGCTGAAAGATTTGAACGCAAGTTCGCCGCCCATGGCGCGCGCATTTGGCAGAGCGTCGAATTGCTTCCGCGCGTTGACCGGTTTCAAGATTATTTGGTCAATGCAGAAGTGGGAGTCGAAGCCGCCCTTGCCAAAAACTTGAGCCTGCAAACTTATCTGGACGATAATTACAACAGTGAGCCGGCGACAGGTCGAAAGAAGAACGATGTCAAACTCGTCAGCGCCGTCGCTTACAAGTTTTAATCAAGGCGCATTTCGCCGAAGCGCCCCTGTTTTTTTCTTCAAGTTTTTCCGCCAGCGACGTTAAAATACTTGTCCCCTTTGCCCATCTTGCGGCATTTACTTGCAGATGCAGGAACTGGATGACATCGCTTTGCTGCGCAAATACGTGGAGCAAAATTCGGAAGAGGCCTTTGCCACGCTGGTATCGCGGCATATCAACAAGGTTTATTCCGTCGCGCTACGGCAAACGAATAATTCACATTCCGCCGAAGAAATCACGCAAGCGGTCTTCGTCATTCTGGCCACCAAAGCGAATCAATTAAAGCGGCATCCGATGTTGTCGGGTTGGCTTTACCAAACGGCGCGATTGACGGCGGTGACATTTATCCGCAGCGAAATCCGCCGCGGTCACCGTGAACAGGAGGCATACATGCAAACTATTTTGAATGAAACCGCGCCCGATGTGTGGCCTCGCGTCGCACCATTGCTCGATGCGGCGATGGGACATTTGAACGACGCCGACCGTCATGCGCTGGTGCTGCGCTTCTTCGATGGCAAGAGCCTGAACGAAGTGGGCGCGGCAATGGGTTTGAACGAAGAGGCGGCCAAAAAGCGCGTGACCCGCGCGGTGGAGAAATTGCAGAAATTTTTCTTCAAGCACGGCGTGGATTCATCCGCGGCAGCTCTCACCGAAAGTATTTCAGTTCATTCAGTTCAAACTGCGCCGGTGGCGCTGGCAAAAACTATAACGGCCGTTGCGCTGACCAAAGGCGCGACTGCTTCGACATCAACCTTAACCCTCATTAAAGGAGCATTGAAACTTATGGCATGGACAAAAATAAAAACTATTGGAGTCGGTGTTGGTGTAGCCATTTTGTTGGCCGGAGGCACTACGACTGTCGTTGTGAAAAAAATTACGGCCGAACCGGCGATTGATGAATCATTTTGGAAACCGGACTCGAGTGTCCTGCAAAAAGCGCCGCCGGTCTTAATCATCCGGCCAGCCAAAGCGGGGTCGGGCGGAAGCGGCATCACCCTGTCGGATGGCAGAGCAATGGAACTTAATGCCTCTTTGAGCAGACTATTGAGCGTGGCTTACGGCGTTCCCGAATCGCGTATGGTCTTGCCTGACAATCTGCCGACAAATCATTTTGATTTGATGCTGACACTTCACGACCATCAAAAAGAGGCGCTTCAATCAGAAATCAAAAAACGATTTGGTTTGGTTGGTCGCATCGAAACGCGCGATGCCGACATCTTGACCTTGAAGATAAAAGATGCGAATGCCACCGGCCTGACCAAAAGCATCGGCGGCGCGGGAAACAGTTTTTCGTCCTCTTCGAGCACCCGGTCAGTCTCGACAAGCGGAACACTGCCGCCAGAGGTCGCTGCAAAATTAGGCGTCCGAAGCGGCGGCTCCGGCGACCAGATGACGATGAATAACCTGACGATGGCTGCTTTTGCCAAAATTCTCGAGCAGCGACTGAATCAACACGTCAGCGACCAAACCGGAACCACCAACCGTTTCAACGTCAAACTCAATGTGCAAGCGCAACCCGGCGAGTCAGCGCAAGACGCCTTCAAACGCTCCGTGCTCGAACAACTTGGACTCGAACTTGCGCCCGGCAATGAGCCCGTGGAAATGCTCGTGGTGCAGAAGGTGAAATAAGTTTAAAAAATAATTGTCCAATTTCCACTGTCCTCCGGCCAATAATAGGTAAATGGCCGATGCAAACGACATGGAGTTAATGCGGCAGTATGCCGAAGATAATTCGGAGGCAGCCTTTGCCGAATTGGTCCGACGCCATATTAATTTGGTTTATTCCGTTGCTTTACGGTTCACTGGCAATTCGGCGGATGCGCAGGATGTGACGCAGGCTGTCTTCGTGATTCTTAATAAAAAGATTTCCGGCTTGCGCCAAAGGAACACACTCACCGGCTGGCTTTATGAAACCACGCGGCTCACCTCCCGCCAGTTTTTGCGGACGCGCAGCCGCCAACAAGCACGCGAACAGGAGGCTTATATGCAATCAGTCCTGCAACAGCCGGGCAATGAAATCGTCTGGAAACAAGTCGCCCCGGTTTTGGAAGAAGCGATGGCGCGGTTGAATGAGAAAGACCGGACGTTGCTGGCGCTTCGCTTCTTTGAAAATAAAACGCTCGCAGAAACGGCAGCGCTGTTGGGCATTGATGAATGGGCGGCGCGCAAACGCGCATCGCGAGCCGTGGAAAAATTGCAACAATTCTTTTTGCGACGCGGCGTCAATTCCACTGCCGATGCGATTACCGGAGCGCTTTCAACCAACGCCATCCAACCCGCTCCGGCATTACTGGCAAAAACTGTGACGGTCGTTGCCTTGAGCAAAGGCGCGGCGGTTTCTACATCCACTTTAACCCTGACGAAAGGAGTTTTGAAAATTATGGCATGGACAAAAACAAAAATCACAATCGGCGTCGGCATTGCGGCTATTCTGGCCATCGGCACGACCGGCGTGGCGTTCAATACGTTTTTCTTCAAGCCGACGGTCGAAGATGTTTTCAAACATTACGACAACGCGGCCTATTTGAAAAAATCGCCGCCGGTGGTTGTGCTTCGCCCGACGCAATATGCGAATCAAGGCAATTGGATTAACGGAGACGGAAATCGTTTTTTAGGACGAAACCGTTCGATGGCGTGGGTTCTGGCCGCGGCTTATGATGTCGGTCCCGAGCGGATGATTTTGCCGGTGGATTTGCCGACAGGCGGATTTGATTATCTGGTGACGAGTTCGAGCACGCCGTTCGCCGCCCTGCAGGATGAATTGAAGAAACAATTTGGATTGGTCGCGCACAAGGAAACGCGGATGACGAACGTGCTGGTTTTGAAAGTCCAAAAATATGGCGTGGCGGGACTTAAAATTAATTCGCGCATCAATGAAGGTTCTATTTTGATTAATGACGACAATGCAACGTTAAAAGATTTTCCCATGTCGGCCGTGGCTAACGTTTTGGGAGGATATTTTTTGAATGCGCCGGTCGTGGACGAAACCGGATTGTCGAATCGCTACGATTTCACGCTGCGCTGGAAGGGAAATATTTACGACAAAGATACCGTGAATCAGGTTTTGCAAAATGAATTGGGATTGGAACTGGTTCCCGACCAG
>JAJPKI010000224.1 GCA_021323835.1 Verrucomicrobiota bacterium
GCCAGACGGCATTGGTATCGCGCTCACACAACGTCAATTGCTTGTGCTCGGCATCGAGCAGGAACAGCGACGGAATCTTTCCGGAACCATTTTGCACCGCCGTTGCGCCGACGATGCGCGAATCATTTTCATCGCCGTTGATTTGGTCTTTCACGCGAAAATTCCACGGCGAGTTGCTTGGCGAATTGGCATTGCCTTTTTCCAGCACAACCGCGCGCAGGAAATTTTTCTGCGGCAGCAGCAATTCCGGCTTGCCGTCGCCGTCCACATCCGCCGACGCGAACCACGGCTGCTCCATCACGCCGCCCGGCGGGTCAATGTCCTGCTCGTCAAAACTGCCGTCCGGTTTTTGCAGCAGCACTTTGATTTTTTCGTAAGGAATCGCAACGACCAAATCCGCGAGGCCGTCCTGATTCACGTCATGAATGGTGATTGCCGATGGATTGCCCTTGAAACTGTCGCTCAATTTTTGTGATTTCATTTTTCCATCCGCCGTGCGCGTGACGAGCAAGCGCTGGCCGTCTTTGTCCACAATCACGCAGAGCGTCGGCTTGTCGGCGGATTTTAATTTGCCAATTGCCATCACCAGCGGCTTGCCGTCGAATTGAATCAATTGCGGGAACGGCAGTTTTCCACTTTTATCAAAATAAGTGACGCCGACAGCGCGTTCATTTTGGCTCAATAGAAAAATTTCGGGATGATTGTCGCCCGTCGTGTCCGCCGCGACGATTTGGTTGACGCCCGCGAGCGTCGGAAATGTTTCCGGCGGCGCGAGCGAACCGTCCGCCTGCTGCGAATAAACCGAAAGCTGGCCGCTTTCCGGCTCGGCCACGACCAAATCAGGGCGACCGTCGCCGTCCACGTCCGCAAAAAGCTGGCCGCGATGCGCCGTGTCCGTTTTTGTCAGCGGCAAAATTTGAAATTGTCCCTGCTTGAAATTGCCGGATAAAATTTCTGCCGGCTTTTGCGTAAATTTGGAAACTTCGGCACGGTCAGAACTTTGCGAAATGGTCACGACGAACAGATTTGAATCGTTCAACAAATTGTCTGCTGTGAATGCGTGAACCGGCTGCGACTTGAAATAAATTTCCGGTCCAAGCTGGCCGCTGGAATTTTGCAGCCGAAAACGAAACGGCGTGTTGCTGTCCCAATCCACGAGCAGCAAATCATTTTTGCCGT
Organism: Verrucomicrobiota bacterium; assembly: GCA_021323835.1. Taxonomy (GTDB): domain Bacteria; phylum Verrucomicrobiota; class Verrucomicrobiia; order Limisphaerales; family UBA11358; genus UBA11358. Next base: position 1,180 of record JAJPKI010000224.1, read on the forward strand.
CGCCGTTCACGTCCACGATTTGCGCGGCCTTCGGTGTGCCGGAATACGGAATTTTCACCGGCTCGGCAAAGCTGTTGTCCGCCTGCTGCTGCCAGAAATACAACGAGCCGTTGTCGCCGAGCAAAATGATGTCGTGCCGGCCATGGCCGCTCAAATCGCCGACCGAAAGCGCATTCGCGTCCATGCGACCGTCGTCAACGTGCCAGCGTTTCGGGTCGCTCCAGCCGTTCGTGCCCTGATTGAAAAGAATTTCTAAATCTTTTCCATCGCCGTAAAAAATTAAATCCGGTTTGCTGTCCCCGTTCATGTCGGCAATCGCAAGTCCGGCGATGCGCTCGTCCGTCGGAACCGAATCAATACGAAATCGCGCGTCGGGCGGAAGCTCGTTGATTTCCAATTTGCGCGGAGATTTAGCCGCTTGATTTGTTTTGCCGGTTTGGTTGTAGAGCAAATTGATTTTCGAACGCAGATTATTCGCCACGATGATGTCGTTCAAGCCGTCGCCGTCCAAATCCGCCGCGTGCAGCAAGCTGATTTGTTCGTCAATCGGATAAAATTCCGGACCGGAAAAACCAAAAAGGTTTGTTGCCGTTTCGCTGCGCGCAAAAATCGCGGCGCTGAAAATCAAAGTTCCTAAAATCCATTTTACTCGCATAAGACAACTGCAAGCTGCCATCCGTTCGCGGATTTTGCGAGTTTATTCGCCAATGAAATGCAGCGCGACGCGGCGCGTGTGGCCGTGCGTGCGATGTTCCCACAAATAAATTCCCTGCCACGTGCCGAGCGCCATTTGGCCGCCGCGAATCGGAATGCTCAAATTCACCGTCGTCAGCGCCGTGCGAATGTGCGCGGGCATGTCGTCCTCGCCTTCGGTCGTGTGGATGAAAAGTTTGTCGCCGTCGGGAACGAGCCGTTTAAAAAATGCTTCCAAATCGCGCTGCACGTCGGGGTCGGCATTTTCCTGAATCAACAGAGATGCCGATGTGTGCCGCAAATGTAATGTGATTAAACCGTCGCGAAGTTTATTTGCCGAAATCCATTTTTCGACTTCGAGTGTGAAATCGTAAAGCGCGCGACCGCGCGTGGAAATCGTCAACTCGTGAAAAACTTGCCGGAGCATTTATTGTTGCGCTACCGGTGCGCCTTTGCTGGCGAGCAATTTTTCCAATTCTTCATTGCGTGGCTGGCCGCTTTGCAGCGCCTTTTGATAATGCCAGCGCGCCAATTCAGCTTTCGGCGGCTGCTCGTTGATATAAATCACGGCAAGATTGTTGTGTGCAGCGGCGTAGCCGGGGTCTATTTCGACGGCTTTGAGCAACGCTTCCTCGGCTTGCGCTTGCTGGCCTTTGTGGCTCAACGTCACGCCGAGATAATTCTGCACCTGCGCATTTTGCGGGTCGAGTTTCGCTGCCTTGTCCAGCGCGTCCAACGCCGCGTCGTAATCCTGCTGCTTGAATTTCAAATAACCGTAAGCGGCAAGCGCGCCGGCATCGTTCGGATTTTGCGCAACGACCGCGCTCAGTTGTTTATCCGCCGCAGAAAAATTGCCTGCTTCAATTTCCGAAACTGCCTGCGCAACTACCGCGGACGTGGCAGCCGAATTGTTCGGCGCTTCCATCGTCGAATTTGTTTCCGCCGCGGTCGTCGTCACCGCCGCATCAAAGGATGCCGTTGAATTCGTGTTCGCATTTTCAGCGGGCGGATTTTCGGCGGGCGCGGGCGTTGGGCTTGCTTCGGTTGTTTGATTTGCCGGAGCCGGATTTGCTGCTTCGGTGTTTTGCGCAGCAGTTTCCGGCTGCGCTTTTTTCAAACGATTTTCGAGCGCCATTTTTTCCAGCCAATTCACGTCCGCTTCCGATTGCAATTCCGCCACTTGCGCACGCAATTTTGCCAATTCCGCGCCGGCGTCCGTTGAATTTGCCGCTTGCAGCGACGCGACTTGTTTTTTCAACATCGCATTTTCTTCGCGCAAGGCCTGCAGCGCATCGGGATTTTTCGCCATCGGCTGCAACTTGGCCTGCAGCGATTGATTTTCGAGCGCCAATTTATCCGCGCGCTGGCTTGCTTCGTTCAATTTCTGTTTCAACTCGGCCACTTGCATTTGCAGTTCTTTCATGTCTTTCGACGATGATTGTGGCGCGGCGTTGGATTGTTGCTGGGCGGTGCGCAGTAAATCGTTTTCTTTCATCAGCGACTTGATTTGTGCCTGCGCCATGGCCAATTCCTGCCCGTTGCCCGTGGCCGGTTGCGCGGCGAGTGCTTCTTTCAATTTCGCGGAAAGATTTGCGTTCTCGGTTTGCAGATTTTGAATTTGCGTTTGCAAGGCGGCAACGTCCGCTGGCGCTGCAGTTGTAGTCGCATTTGGGGTTGATGGTGTTTGCGGATTCGACGTTGCTGTGGACAGCGGCGTGTTCGTTGCAATCGTTCCGGTTAAATCCGTGATTTTGCCCGAGAGATAATTCATTCGAAAATTCACGATGCGCGGATTCCAATCGGGATACATTTTTTGAAATTTCACCAATTTTTGTTGCGCCTGCGAATAGCCGTTGAGCGCCTGCCGCGTTTGTCCCGCTGCTTGCAGCGAATCGGCCTGCTGGATTTGGCTGTAAATGGAAACGTATTGGTCGTCCGGCGTGGATTGCGCGCACAGTTGCGACGGCGCGAATGCGAGCAAAGCGATTGCGAAAAAAGCGGCGAGAATTTTCATGCCCGCACAATAACCAAGACCGTTGCATTTGGCAAACCTGTTGGCATGGGGCGTGTCACCCATTTTTAACGTGACCTGCGCGGCGCGGCCTGATATTTTCCAAACTCAATATGAACATCGCATTAAATCAGCATGTTCTTGTATTGAACCGGCTCTGGCAGGCCGTAAATGTCTGCACCGCCCGGCGCGCTCTCACATTGCTTTTTCAAGGACAGGCTCACGTCGTCGTCAGTGCTGAAGACGGCTCGTTCCGCACGTTTAATTTCGACCAATGGCGCGATTTCTCGCAAGACGCGTCGCATGAGGAATCGGTTCATGCCATTTCCTTCCGCATCCGTGTGCCGCGAATTATTCTGCTGGCGATTTACGACCGGTTGCCGAAGAAAGAAGTGAAGTTCACGCGCCACAACATTTTTGAGCGCGACAAAAACACCTGCCAATACTGCGGCAAACATTTTGAGCGGAAAGATTTGAATCTCGACCACGTCATCCCCCGCGACCGCGGCGGCCCGACGACGTGGGAAAACATCGTTTGCTCCTGCATTGAATGCAACACGCAAAAGGCCAATCGCACGCCGCAGGAAGCCGGATTGCATTTGATTCGCAAGCCCAAACGCCCGAAATGGCGTCCGTTTGTGCAAATCAATATCAGCCTGCACAAGCACGATAGCTGGAAACATTTCATCGACCTCGCGTATTGGAATGTTGAGCTTGGTGAAGATGTAGGATGAATTCCGACGCGGAATTCATGCATTTCGACCGCAACTTCCATTTGCTGCCGGTGTTAAAAATCGTATATTGAAACTGTGAATCGTCGTTTCGGACAAATCGTTTTTTGCATTGCTGTTGCGTTTGCATCGGTCGTTGTTTTGCACGCACAGGACTTGGCGATGAACAGCACGCCTAATCCGATGCCGGACAATCCGTATTCCCAAATCGTTACGCGAAATATTTTTGGACTGAATCCGCCGGTGGTTGAAACCAATCCGCCAGACAATACGTTGATAAAAATTTCGCCCAACGGCATTCAGAATTTCTTGGGCACCGTGAAGGTGCTGTTCAAAACCACCGGCGGCAAAAAGGAACAATTTTATGCCCTTGCCGAAAATCAAGGCCAGGACGGCATCACCGTCCAAAAAATTGACCAGAAAAATGGAATCATCACCTTCGACAATCATGGCACCGTTCAAACACTTCCTTTGACCGAGCCAACCGGCGGCGGCGCGGCAGCGACAACGGCAAATCCCGCTGGCGGACAAGGCAACTTTAATCCGCAAGGTGGCAACAATGAAAATGGAAATCCAAATCGGTTTAGCCAATTTGGCCGGCGCGGCGGCGGATTTAACGGCCGCGGCAACAACGGCAACAACCCGAACGGTGGCGGAAGCAGCGATAATAGCGGCGATTCAAATTTACGAACCGTGCCCACCCGCGTTTATCAGCCGGAAGCATCCACCATGACGCCAGACGAAGCCGCAATCAAGCTGGAACAAAATTATGCAGCAGCCGCAGATGCCGGCGACCCAGCAGCAAAACTCTATCCACCGTCACCTTTACGGGGAAAATATTGATTACCGGCCTTTTGCCGATTCAATCAATTCCCAGAATTTCGGATTTTCCTGAAGCACTTCGTCCTCCGGCGTTTTCAGACCGGAACGATATAGAAAATCTTTCAGCGTGTTCTTGCTCAAGATGCGATGAACCAAAATGCCCAGTTCATGCCGCTCGAAATAAATCCGGTAATCGCCCAGCCGGAAACGATGCAACGTGCGGCCTTCCTGCATCAGCTTGCCGAATTGGTCCAACTCCGTGCCGACGACTTGCTGCGGCAGTCCGCGAAAATCGCCGAGGATTTGCAATTGCAATTCCTTGGGCATCCGCGCCAGTTCAGCGGCGGCAGTTGGCGTAAAAACGATTTGGAATGTTTGCATAATTAGGCGAGGGTCGAAAGTCGAGGGTCGAGAGCACTGCCATTACGACGCGGAAATGGCGTTTTAGAAGTTTTAACCGACAGTGAACGGTTTAAGGCAGCAATTCTTTTGGCCAGTTTTTCCAAATCACCCAATGCAGATTCGAGGTCGGATTTGGACATATATTTTTCGTCTGCAGCCAAAAACAAAATTGAGACTACTTCCATTAACGAACCGTAAGCCTGCTCTAAAAAATGTGCAAAGTCCTTGTCAGAATTGCGTCCAGAGCCTTCTGCAATATTTGCTGAAATGGAAACAACGGCGCGACGCAATTGCGAAATCATTCCAAAAGTTTCATTCTGTGGAAATTTTTGCGTTATCCGGTAAATGGAACCGCTGATTTTGCGCGCTTCCTGCCAGACTTCC
>JAJPKI010000298.1 GCA_021323835.1 Verrucomicrobiota bacterium
CCCGTGCCCATCACGAAGCCCGCGTCCGTGTTGCCGATGCCCGTGGCGAACAGATTGAACGCGCCCGCCATGCACGTGTGCGAATCCGTGCCGAAAAGAATTTCGCCCGGACGCGTGTGACCTTTCGCCGGAAGCGCCGTGTGACAAACGCCCGCGTAACGCGAACCGTATTGCCGTTTCAACATCCCTTTGCTCGTGTCGAAATGCCAATGACCGTTCGGGTCGTCAATCACGTCGTAAAAATACGGCAAGCCCTGTTCCTTCACGAAATCGCGGAGGATGTCCACGTTGCGATTCGATTTGGAATCCGCAGTGAAAATGTAATGGTCGGGGATGATGACGATTTTCTGTTTATCCCAGACTTTGGCATCCTTGCCGAACTCGCGTTTGAACACGCCGATGGTTCCCGGCCCGCAAACGTCGTGCGTCATGAGCACGTCGGCGTTGACCCAGATGTTGTCGCCCGCCGCGACTTTCGATTTGCCTGAAGCCCGCGCGAGCAATTTTTCCGTCAATGTCATAGGCTGACCAGTTTAACAGAAAGTGCGCGGAGTTCAACTGAACAAAAAGCGCTCAATGGTTAATCCTTGAATGAAATTGGAGAACGTGTTTGGTTAAAGCATATGCATTTTTGGAAATCATCAACGATTGCGAACGCAATTGTGCTTGGCCTAATTTTTCTTTCAGGTTGTAGGACCGCAGCTTTTGATGCCGAATGGACAAATGATACGAATACTTGGAAAGCATACTCCTTAAACGGAGTGCAATTTCGAATTCCCGTCGAACTGCAGCAAATGAAAATGAATTCCAATACTTGGTGGTTTGTGATCAAGGCTGACCAAGCAGATAATTTTGGTTATGGCGTTGACGAAGCGGTGCAAATTAGCTGCACATCTAAAGAACCATCGTTAATCCAAGCGGCGGAGAAGCGCACCGTTAATCTGATTGAAGCTGACGGAGGAAGGACAAGCGTGACTCAAAAACCTGTGAAAGGTATCTTATATTATGCTCCTCTTGGTTTTCAACATCCGGCTGGAAGCAAATCAAAATTCTCTGACAATATAATTGATGGTTCTTCATTTGGTTACATTTTCACTATCGGAGGAACAAATCATGTGCAAATCTGTTTTATCAAAAATAACCACACACCGTTTCCATACGAGAAATGGAAACCAGAAACAGAAATTTTTACTGATAAGGAACGTGCGTTGATTGATAAGGTTGTTCTCTCCGCACAATAACTTTTTACTTCACCTTGACCTGAAGCTTAATTGCGTATTCTAATTCGATTTACCCCCCCCCCGCATCCAATCGCAACAAACAATGTCCGCAATCCACGACCTGTTAGTTTCAATGTGAATTGTCTGCCTTGGCGGCGAGCATGTCCTGTAATTGCAGCTTGAGCCACGGCCATGCGAGTTGGGCAATGAGTTCGTGGCCGCGTTCGTTCGGATGAAAATCGCGGGGAATGGTAATCGGTAGAAAATCTCCATTTACGGCGGCGGACAATTCCGGGCCGAGGTCGTGAAACGCAATGTCATTGCGCGAAAAGAAATTGGAGGCTTCCTGGAAAAAAATCTTGTTGGCGGCGCCGTCATTCAAGCCCAAGGGAAATTTCGGAAAGCCGTTGAAACCTGTCGTCATCACCAGCAAGCGGCAGTGGTGAGCCGCGCACCACGCGCGCAGATGTAGAAACAATGCCTGTTCCAGTTGCAAGGCGTAGGCCGTGTCTTCTTTGCCATGGACGTCTGCACTTGTCATGTCTTGGTGCGGATGTTCTTGTCCTTGCAAAACAATACGCACGAACTGCGCGAGTTCAACGTGTTCAACCATCCATCGAAACAATGGCGACGCGCGCAAATTTTTTTTGGGCGTCGCAGCAAAAAGCGCAGTGTCGGCCACAACCGCGTTTGAATTAGCGGGATTCAGCCGGTAAAAAGCGTGCCGCACACTGCGCTCCACGTCATCGTTGTTCAGGAAAACAACGATGGCTGCCGGATGAATTCGCTCGCCGAGATTTTCCACGAACGCCACATAATCCGAAGTGCCCCAGCTTGGAGCGCCGCCGTTAAGAAATTCAAACGATTTGGGAGGATAATTTGCGGAAACGAGTTGATTGAGGCGGGACACAAAGGCGTTGGTTTCATCCACCAGCCAGCCGAACGTAAATGAATCGCCCACGACAAGCACACGGTTCGTCGCGGCGCCGATAGGTCCGCCGCGCAAATGCTCTTCATTGAACCGATTATACGTCAGGCGCTGCTGGAATTGATGCCGCACAATCGTGTCGGCCATATTCATTTCTCCTCCCCACGCCGAGCGCTCCATCCAAACTCCGCTCATGTCCTGCGGCGCAAAAATGCGCACGAGTATTTCACACAAGAGCAAACCAACGAAGATTGAAACGCAAACTCCCGCCAAACGAAACATCCATAACTTAAGTCTTGAGAAGCTGACTGTCCTCATTGGCGAATGGTTTTTCCAGCAGTTAAATTGCGGAACGCCGGCAGCAATGACAAGAATTATTCGCCTTCCACCATCCGACTCGTTTAACTTTGCGCGTCGTGACTTCATCCGAAATATTTTTGCAATTGCTTCGCAGCGACGCACCGCTGTTGTCGCTCGCGCCGATGCAGGACGTGACGACGCTGCAATTCATGCGCGTCATCGCGCGTTACGGCGGGCCGGATATTTATTGGACGGAATATTTTCGCGTCCACGGCGATTCTCGACCGGAAAAATGGATTCTCGACTCCATCACCAAAAATCCCACGGGCCGGCCGGTCATCGCGCAATTGATTGGCAACGACATCCCCGCGCTCGTCCGCAACGCGAAGGAATTGCAGAAATATCCCGTCGCCGCGATTGACCTGAACCTCGGCTGCCCCGCGCCAATCGTTTACAAAAAATGCGCGGGTGGTGGGCTCTTGCGCGAGCCGGACAAAATTGACGCCATCCTCGGCGCGCTGCGCGACGCGGTGACGGTTCCGTTCACGGTGAAAACGCGCATCGGATTTGAATCGCCACAGGAATTTGACGCGCTGCTGGAAGTTTTTTCAAAACATGCAATTGATTTGCTCACCGTCCACGCGCGCACGGTGAAACAAATGTATCGGCCCGGTGTGCGCTACGATTTGATTGCACAAGCGGCGCGTGAATTAAAATGTCCTGTGTTCGCAAACGGCAACGTCCATAGCGCATCGCAGGCGCAAGCGCTGGTCGCGGAAACTGGCGTGCGCGGTTTGATGATTGGGCGCGGCGCAATTCGCAATCCGTGGCTGTTCGACCAAATCCGCGCGCAATTTCGCGGTGAAGAAATCAAATTGCCGACGGGTCACGACGTTTTGAATTACATCCATGAATTGTGGGACAACGAAATCACGCCCGGCGTGAAAGAATCGGCGCAAGTGATGCGCATGAAAAAGTTCATGAACTTCATCGGCGAAGGCGTGACCGAAAAATTTCTTTTTGAAATCCGTCGCGTATTGACGACCGCAGATTTATGGCGTGTCTGCGAAACTTATTTAAACCACGACGAACCCATGACATTGGAGCCAATTTTGATTCCCGAGGCAGCTTTGGAATTACCTGCGACGTTTTGAAGATGCGAAAATAATTGCGCGCAAAACTAATCCGTTCCTTTTTTTCGGGGACGAATAAGACGCTGGCTTGATAGCCATTCCATCGCGGCTTCTTCGGTGCGAAACACGCTGATGGGAAAATGTCCTGACACGATGGTTGAAAAAATCCGCACCGAACCGAACATCGTTGGATTGTCCACGATAACCGCACGCGGGCCGATGTTCGCGGGCAATTTGACATTGCGCACTGCGGTTGCGGCGCTCCAAATGTCATCCGTCGAAAGATACGGCGGCCCGGCCTGCCGCGCGTCAATCAATTCCGCGAACGGCAGCAGTTCTTCGCGTTGCGCCGTTTCCAAATGGCCGAGAATTTCTTTGACCGTGACCGGTTGCATGACCGTCGTGCGAATTTCGCCGCGCGTTTTATCAACAACAGATGTTATTGGCATAATGATTTTTACCCGCTGAATTTCCGGTGGCAGGACGAGCTTATTTAGCACGAATGCCGTTTGCAAAGGTAAATTAATTGCCAACCAAATCTGCTGCGCCGGCATTTGCCCTGACTTGTTCCGGATTTTTGCAGCCGGGAATAAGCGCAGTGACAATTGGATTGCGCAGACACCAGGCCATCGCCCATTTCGCCATCGGCACGCCGGACGGAACTTCTTCTTTTTGCAAGCGTTCCACTTCGGCCAAGTCGCGTTTCATTTTTTCAGCGTCGAAGGTTGAACGAACGTCATTGGCGGCAAAGGTCACGCCGGATTTGTATTTGCCCGAAAGCAATCCGCTGGCGAGTGGCACGCGGGCGAGAATTCCTAAATTATTTTTCTCCGCATGCGGGAAATAAATTTCTTCAGGGCGACGGTCGAGGCGGTTGTAAACGACTTGCAATGCTTCCGCGCCGACGCTTGCGGCTTCGCGCGCTTGAAGTTCACTGCCTTTTTGCATGATGGAAATGCCTAGGTGACGAATTTTACCCGCGCGCTTTTGTTCGGCGAGAAATTGCCAGAGTTTTTCCTCCTGAAAAAATTTGTCCGTGCCGGAATGAAATTGATAAAGGTCAATTGTCTCGACGCGCAATGCTTTGAGCGAATCGTCCAATTGCTTCTGCACGCCGGCGATGGAGAAATCGTCGTCGCGGTCCATAAAACTTTTGAAACGATGGCCGAATTTCGTGGCGACAATCCATTTGGAGCGGTCGCGGCGCGACAGATAATTGCCGACAAGTTTTTCGGAAAGATGGTCGGGGCCGTAACATTCAGCGGTGTCAATCAAATTGATGCCGCATTCCGCCGCGGCGTCGAGAATCGCGTCCACTTCCGCCTGTGAAAAATTCACGCCCCATTCGCCGCCGAATTGCCACGTTCCAATGCCGATGACGGACACGCGGAGATTTGTCTTTCCCAAAGTGCGATAACGCATGGCGAGATTTTGTGAGTAAAATCGGCTTGCGCCAAGTTTGTTCGTTGTTAAAGTCATTTCGAAATTTCATCCGCCGACTGCGGCGGTTTTTTCTTTTAACCTGAATTTAACAAAGCGTGAAAATTTTTAGCGGCACCGCCAACGAACCTCTCGCGAAAGCGATTTGCAAATCCATCGGCACGGAACTCGGCAAATGCACTATCAAGCCATTTCCCGACGGCGAGACGTTTGTGAAGATTGAAGAGAATGTGCGCGGTGAAGAAGTGTTTATCGTCCAGCCGACGTCGCCGCCGACAAACCATAATTTGATGGAGCTGTTCATTATGATGGATGCGTTGCGTCGCGCGAGCGCGAAGCGGATTACGGCCGTGTTGCCGTTTTACGGTTACGCGCGTCAGGACAGAAAAGACCAGCCACGCGTTCCAATCACCGCGAAACTTGTCGCAAATTTAATCGTGGCAGCTGGTGCGAATCGTTTGCTCACAATGGATTTGCACGCGCAACAGATTCAGGGTTTCTTCGATATTCCGGTTGACCATCTCTATGCCGCACCGGTGATGTATGAATATTTGAAGAAGAAAAAACTGACCGACCTCGTCATCGTCAGCCCGGACACCGGCGGTTTGAAAATGGCAGCAGCCTACGCGGCGACGCTCGAAGCGGGATTGGCAATTGTCGCCAAACGGCGCAAAAGCGCGACGGATGTGGAGAGCATGGCGGTCATCGGCGAAATCAAAGGAAAAAACATTTTAATCGTGGATGATTTGACGGAAACGGCGGGCACATTGACGGAAGCCGCGTCGTTATTGAAGAAAAAGGGCGCGAAGAACATCATCGCTTGCGTTTCGCACGCGCTTCTGGGCGAAACGGGCATCCAAAGATTGCGGAAATCGAGTATTGACGAATTGATAACAACTGATACAGTCCAACGCCCGCCTATTGACGGCGTAAAGATTACGACGTTATCGGTGGCGGGATTGTTGGGCGAAGCTATCAAGCGAATCAACAGTAACTCGTCGGTTAACTCGCTTTTTGAATTCAAAGGCGGCCGGACAAGTTAGCGGATAGCCGAACGCAAGATCAATTAGACAAATGAAATCTGTTCCGTTGAAAGCCTATCCGCGCACGCAAGTGCAGCGGGCCGAAGTGAGAAAACTCCGCGCGTCCGGCCGTGTGCCCGCGACGATTTATGGCCGCCAGGCCAAGCCGCAAAATCTGGAAATCAACGCCAAAGAAATCGGCGATTTGATTCATCACTCGGTTTCCGAAAATCTTCTCGTGGATTTATCCGTGGAAAACGACGCGCGCGCCAAGCGCCTCGCGCTCGTGCAGGAAATCCAGCATCATCCGGTGGATGGAAAAGTTCTCCACGTGGATTTTCACGAAGTCGCCGAAAACGAAAAAGTCACCGTGCAAGTGCCGGTGGAAACGACCGGCGAAGCCGCGGGCGTCAAAAACGGTGGTGGCGTGCTCGAACACGTTTTGTTCAAATTGAAAGTTCGTTGCCTCCCGAAAGATTTGCCGGAACAAATTGTTCTGGACGTTTCGCATTTGGAAATTGGTAAAGCGATTCACATCGGCGACATCAAGCCGCCGGCTGGCGTTGAAATCATTGGCGATAAACATATTTCTGTCGTCGCCGTCGCCGCGCCGCGCGCAGAAGAAGAAGTCGCGACGCCGGAAGCTGCGAAAGCCGCCGGCGACGTCGAAATGACGAAGGAAAAGAAAGAAGAAGGCGAAGAAGGCGCAGTGCCTGCGAAAGCCGGCGAAAAAGCTCCGGCGAAGGGCGATGCGAAAGCTGCTGCTGGCGACAAAAAAGCCGAAG
>JAJPKI010000325.1 GCA_021323835.1 Verrucomicrobiota bacterium
CCGGAATAAACGCCCCAATGAATGAACATGCCGAACCGCGCGTCGCGCCACCAGGCGAGGCGCTCGTCCAAATTCGTCTGCGAATCGCGCCACCATTTCACTTCCGGCGCATCTTTGGACGGTAAATCGAAAACGTAGTTGGTGGATTCAGCGACTTCATCAGCGGCAAATGATTTTAAAATTGTGCCGCTCAAAACGAGCGCGAGGCAGAGGATAATTTTGGGGTTCATGGTTTCATTATTTTTAAATTTTTGAAACGTCCATCGGAATAATCATCGAAACCGATTCGTAAAGGCGTTTTGTTTGTGAAACTGAACATCGCCGCCGGAGAAATGCCAAGCAAATCAGCTTGTTCTCGTGTCGGTGAGCGCAAGTCATGAAGTTCAATTGTTTTTTCTGTAAAATCGCCTTTAACAATGCGTTCAACCGTCAAGGTCACATCTGCTTTCCAATGCTTCGGTATTGGCGCAAGCATGGAAAGATTCTCATGCAGATTATAGTCGGCTTTTACCGTTTTGATTTCAGGAACAACGTCCAGCACGATGTGACTGGAAGTTTCCAATTCCTGCGACTGCGTTGGGGCAAAAGCCGTGAATCGTTGCGTTCCAATGCCATGACAACCCACAAGAAAAATGAGCGCGAGGCAGAGGAGAAATTTTGGTTTCATGATTTTTTCTTTTCGAACAAGCCTAATATCCAAAAAATTAAAAGCGTGACAATTATGCTTGGGAACAAATAGATGCTAAGGCCGAAAAGTAATCCGAAAAGACGCATTGGTTCATCAATGCTCAAAGCCATGCGAATCGTCCACCATAAACCAGCAATCGGCGGAATCAACGCTCCGCCGCCTCCACCACCTTGACCGGCAACAAATAATGGAACCGGAGTGATAACCAAACTTATAAGGAAAGCGCGAATCATTCTACGCCGTTTAACATCGGAAATAAATTTGCCGCTCAATTTCCAGAAAATCGCAAGCATTGGAATGCCGATGCCAATCGTCCAAAAATAGATTCCGCATTCCATAACGCAAACGACCATCAATCAAGAATCAGATACCATTTCTGTTCCAGAACGACAACGGTATCAATCGGGTCGAGCGGCTTGGACGGCAAATCAATCGTTACGACGCCCATCCCGGCATTTTGATTTGTTACGACACCCGTCGCATATTGTTTTGTTAATTTCAGATCCGTTTTGTTCGCCAATAAATGCGCAGTGAACTCGGCAACACACGGCCCTGCCCCGGCTAATGACGTTGTCATTCTCATTTCAGGCATGATTAGCTTGCTGTCTTTCGGCCAATTGAAAATGTGCAGATACAAATTGGTTTGAGCGAGCGGTTTCGCGTATGTCCCATTCGTTGTTGTGTCCTGAGCGACGTAACCCATTTTTTTTGTTACGCGTCCCCAGCTTGGCGTGTTTGTCATCGGACTCGCGCTCGTTCCATAAATAGATTCGCCATTTACTTTCATCCACGCGCCGACGGCATCCAAATCTTTGACCGCGCCTTGCGGAATGATTCCCTGCCCCGTCGGCCCGACGTTGAGCAAATAATTTCCACCCTTGCTGATGATGTCCACGAGGTTGTGAATCACATTCGTCGGCGATTTCCAATTTTCGTCGCCGAGAAAATATCCCCAATGGCCGTTGAGCGTCATGCAAGTTTCCCACGGCTGCGTGTCGCCGCTGCCGGGAATTTTTTGCTCCTGCACGCCGTAATCGCCGAGACGATTGCCGACGCGCGAATTGATGATGCAATCCGGTTGAAGTTTGTGAATCAGCGCGACGAGTTCTTCGCTCTCCGCTTTGGAAATTTCTTCCGGCGTATCAAACCAGATAAGCGCAGGATGATATTGCGTCATCAATTCCGTGATTTGCGGTTTCACTTTGCGCTCGAAGTAACGTGAAAAAACTTTCGCATCTTCATTCGTGTAATCCCACGTGTTGCTGCGATATCCGGCTTTCGTCGGACAATCGGGGTCTTCCCAATCGCGGCCAAGAGAATAATACACGCCAAACTTCAATCCCTGCTTCGCGCACGCATCGGCGAGTTCTTTTGTCGGGTCGCGATGCCACGGTGTCATTTTGACGATATTGAAATCGCTGCTCGGGCTGTTGAACATCGCAAAACCGTCGTGATGTTTCGTCGTGATGACCATGTATTTCATGCCGGCATTTTTAGCAATGCTCACCCATTCGTCGGCGTTGAAATTCGTCGGGTTAAAAATGTTGGCGATTTTCGCGTATTCTTTCAGCGGAATTTTCAAATGCTGCATCATGTGCTCGCTGCCGCCGTTGATAAGTTCGCCGTTCGTGCCGGGATAATGACAGCCCCATTGCGAATAAAGTCCCCAGTGGATGAACATTCCGAACCGCGCGTCACTCCACCATTGCAAGCGTTTCGCGACGGCGTCAGGCGATTCAGTTTGAACCAATTTTTTTCCTGAATTCGCGTCGCCGGTGTCAATTTCACCGTTCGCGAGAACTTGCGCATGCGAAGAAAACGCAGCAACAAAAGTCGCAATACAAATTGCGGAAAGAATTTTTTTCATTTGAATTTATTTCACTTCTGGAGCGCCTTTGATTTTCAAAACGACGGTTGCAGAAATTTTATCGGGCGCATTTTGCGGAACGTGAATGATTTCGCCCTGCGGGTCGCTGGTTACTTTCAGGCTTTTGTGCCAGCCGAGCCAGTTCGGTTTGAGCAAATACGCTTTGACGATTTTATTTTTCAAATCCGGCACAAACAATTGCCCGCTTTGCGGCCAGTAATGGCCGAACACATGCAAATAAAGCGTCGTGTTTCCATTTTTATCAATTTTCTTCGTGCATCGCCCCCACGGCAATTGCGTCGGAAACGGACTGGCGGTCGTGCCGTAAATCGCTTCGCCGTTCACCTTCATCCATTTGCCGACCGCGGCAAGACGTTCGACAGACGCTTCAGGAATTTCACCCAACGAATTCGGACCGACATTAAGCAAATAATTTCCGCCCTTGCTGGCGATGTCCACGAGATTGGTGATGAGCGTCTCGGCGGATTTCCAATTCGTGTCCGCGGATTTGAAACCCCACGTGCGATTCATCGTCATGCACGTTTCCCAATCTTTGCCGGGAATACCCGTCGGCGGAATTTTATTTTCCGGAGTTTCGAAATCGCCGGTGCGTTTCTTCGCGTCGAGGCGGTTATTGACGACCATGTTCGGCTGCAATTTTAGCAACGGCAGAATTTTTTCCGCGCGTTCGGTGTTCATGCCCACCGGGGTATCAAACCAAAATTCCGCGACCGGCCCGTAATTGGAAAGCAGCTCTTTGATTTGCGGCACGTCCACTTTATCAATGAAATCATCCATGCTGCCTTCCTGCGCCTCGTCCCAGTGATTCAGTTTGTCCACCGTCGGCTGGCCGGTTTTGCTTGGCGCCGCCGCGCCGCCAGGATGATTCCAATCCTGCGCCTGCGAATAATAAAATCCAAGCTTGATGCCTTCGCGTCTGCAAGCGGCGGCAAGTTCCGCGAGCGGGTCGCGCTTGAACGGCGTCGCGTCGTAAATGTTGAACGCGCTCGCCTGCGAATGGAACATCGCGAAGCCGTCATGATGTTTCGCTGTGATGACAATGTATTTCATGCCTGCGCGCTTGGCGATTTTCACCCATTGCTCGGCGTTGAAATTCGTCGGGTCAAATTGCTTCGTGAACGCCTGATAATCGGCGACCGGAATTCTGCCGCGATTCATAATCCATTCGCCGCCACTCGCGTTGACCGGTTTGCCCTGATAAAAACCGGCGGGCACGGAATAAACGCCCCAATGAATGAACATTCCAAACCGCGCCGCGCGCCACCATTCCATGCGTTGATTGTGCGTCGCGCCAAATTCATCGTTCCACATCTGCAATTCCGGCGTCGGCGCATTTGTATCCGGCGCCATCGAAAACGACGGCGCGGAATCGCGCAACGCCGGCGCGACATTGGTTCCGGCGTCAGCGTCAGAAAGTTGCGGCGGCACATTTGTCACGTCCTGAGCAAATAATTTTGTTCCGGCAAATAAAATTGCCGCGAGCGCGATTCGTGAAATGAATTTCAATTTAGTCTGGTTCATTTTTGGTCCGGTTATTTTGTTTTTGGTGAGCCGTAATAATTTTCAATTCCCGGCGCGTTGACCGGTTCAATTTTCAAATCGTCCGGCGACAATTTTTCATCCGCCGAAGTCAGTAAAACCGTTTCGCCTTTTTTCAAATCAATCACCGTCACCGGCTGGCCATCTTCCATTTCCGTCGTCAATTTGAATTCACGACTTCCCGATGCGACAATTTTTCCTTCAAGGCTCGTGCTCACGCGGCACGGATTTCCGGCGAGGCTCGTGATTTGCACGAATTTTGTTTTGCCATTTTTGCGAACGGCGGAAACTTCAAATGCGCCTTCCGCCCGCAATTTGTCGAAGCTCACGTCTTTCCATGAATCCGGCACGGCTGGGAAAACGCGGATGTGCGTGCCAAACGTGCTCACGCTCCAGCTTTGCAAAACGATTTCCATGATGGACGACGCGCCCGACAGCGGCGTTTCGATGACCGGGCCAGCTTCGATATACATCGTGTTCGGCAAAATTGTTTTCGGCTTGTCCAAAAATTCTTCCAGATATTTCACCGAATCGTCTCCCCGTCCGAGCCACGACGACATCGCGCTCGCGCCGGTGTAGGAATATCCGCGCCACGCTTTGGGCATCGAAGCCCAATAGTCGAGAGATTTTTCAATCAATGGCTTGTCGTTCGTGGATTGCGGGTCAACCAAATGCAGCGGATAAACTGAAAACATATGCGAGAAATGACGATGCGAAACTGCGAACGGCTGGTCGCTGCCAACCATGTAACCATTTTCATTTGTCGGATTCGGCGCGAGATTTTTTAACGTGTCCTGCCATTTTGATGCGAGCGGGTCGTTCAAATTAAATTTCTCGTTGATGGCGAGCAACGTGTTCAATCCCCAGCGCAACAGCGACAAGTCGTAGTTGGAATCATGAACCAACGCGTTCCCTGTGCCGTTTGGATTCGGATATTCCGGCGAAAGCGAAAGCGCCAGGTGCAATTTCCCGTCCTCGCCTTTAGAAAGCAGATGCAGATAATATCCAACCGCGCGTTTCAGTTTAGGATAAAGGCCGTCTTTGCCGTTCATTTCCGCGCCAAGCAATAATTTTTCGTCGCCGGAGTAGCGATATTGGAGCCAGTAATTGTGCAGCACCCATGTCAAATCGCCACGCTCCAAAATTCCGCTCGTCGCCTTGTCATCCGCCACCGCGCGCCTGCCATCGAAAGGACTTGAACGTCCGACGCCTGCAGAATCGTCGCGCCATTGTTCAGGGACATTGTTGATAAAATTTGTAAAGTCGTTGTCAATCAAATGCGTCAGCGATTCGCCGAGTTCCAAACGGTTCGCAGTGTAAACCGGCCAGTAAGTGAGTTGGATGTTCAGATTCCACCAGATGTGCGGCCATGGCGTTTTACGGAACCACGGGCCCATTAAATCAATCGCCGGACGGTCGGCGCGCGTGGCCGAACCGAGTTTATACATTTGAATCCAGTAAAAACTTTCCATCCGCGCGTCAGGAATCGAAAGAAAACTTTTCTGATAAAAATCGTGCCACCACGCGCGGTGCGAGGCGACGAAGCCGTCGAATTTTTCGTTTAATGCGGATTTAATTTGCGCGATGGCTTTCGTTTCCGCCGGCGTATTCGTCGCAACGTAATCCACCGTGAAGAAAAACAAGCGGTGATTGGATGATAAATTTGTTTCCGCCCATGCAACGACGTAACCACCGCCGGTTTTGAAATTTTGCCGGCACCAGCTCACTCCATCTTCGAAACCGAAAGCCGCCTTGGGATTCTTTTCACTTTCAGGAATTTCCTGTCCCTGCGCCTCGGCATGAGCCGGATTCGGCGGGAGATATTCAAATTTAATGATTTCCGGCATGGAGTGAATTTTAGGCGTCATCGTAAAACTTCCAGTCAGTTCAATCACATTCACCAAATCGTTTGCGTGAGTGAACGAACGCCATTGAATGTCATCGTAAACAGTTTTCAATTCGCCGCGCGCTTCAGCGTTCCATAAATCCAAGCGCATCGTTCCGCCGGTCGGTTTCCCTTCCGGCACGAGCACAAACCGCCCAATCGCCACGCGGTCGCCTTTGTCCGTCACATCGGAACGGCCAACGTCCCATTGCAACGCATTCGTGCCGTCGGAATAAATCATCGCGCCCAGCAATCCGTTGCCGATGAACGCGCCGCTTTCCCACGTTGTCGGCAATTTGTCCCAGACCAAATCCTGTTTCGCCAAAAAATTTTCCCAATCCACCGCGTTGGTGGCTTGAATCGCATTTGCTGAAACAACGAAAAAACGCGCGGTGATGACGGCGAAGAAAACAATTCGGCTCAATTTGTTCATGTGGTTTGTTGAAAATGCCGGAGACAATAACGCGAGTAAAGTTTATATCCGGTTTGACATTTTACTTCACCGCAGACGGCAGGAAAAATCAAAAGTTACAATTGAAGAATATTTGGCGGTTATTGTTTCGCCAAATCGGATTGATATTGATGGATGCCTTCCAGTTCTTTGACCGCGCGTTCGCGCAATGGGCCGTCGGGAAACGTTTCGACCCATTGAATAGCCGATTTGAAATCCTTGTAAGCCCATTCATTGAGGACGGTCATCACGGCTTCGTCCTGCGCGCTACCGGCGGGAATTTGCTCAAGCACAAGTCCGGCGGCATCGGACGGGTCGGTGGACGCCAAAACGTAGACGACACGATGAATCATTTTATCGCGGTCGTCGCCCGCTGGTTGGTCGGCCACAAACTTGAGCGCGGATTTGAAATCACTGGCCGCCCATTGTTGCACGATATTTTCCGCGACACCGCCGGGCGCTTGAAGTTGTTGCGCCGCTTCGATGGCGCGACGCGGGTCTTTTTGCCCAAGGCCCAAACACGCGGCCTGCACTGCATCGTCGCGCTCGTCGCCGTCGGGCATTTTGGAAATGTATTCGAGCGCGGCGGTAAAATTTGTCGCCGCAAGGTTGCGCATCCATTGAATCAAGGCCATGCGGTCCGTGAATGCGCTTGTATTGGCAACGGCGTTGGTTGCGGATTGAACAGTTGCCGTTGTGATTTCGTCGGAAACAGAATTTTGATTTCGGGCGTTAAGTTGTTGTGGAAGGATTTTTGGAATCGTTTTCTCCGTGACCGTGGTTGATGGCTGCGGTGAAGTGCCGGAATTTGATTGACGCAAATGGAGTGCAATGATGCCCGCCGTCAAGGCGATGCCAACAAATATGACGATTCTCCCTTTCACAGTTTGAACGGATTTTCCAATTCTTCGCACAAAATGAAGCCGGCGGCAAATCTTTTTAAGACGTGCCGCCGACTGTTTGCAATTTGCGCCCGGATTATTCGCTAATCAAATTCCATTTTTGATTTGCGCCGCCGTTGGAATCCCATTGATCCATTTGCGTGGTTTTGGAAGTGCTTGAGCCCGGGTCTTCCAGCACTTTGCCACTGTTCAAATTGAAGAGCGTGATGCTTCCATCCGTGTTCCAGATTGGCCGCCATTGGTCGTCGCCGGACGAACCAAACGACCATTGGATGATGCCCGCGCCATTTGCAGTGGAAGCGCTTTGCACGACGGCGTCTTTGCCGCTCTTGACGCTGTTGATTTGATAATAGCCGTCGGTCGTCGGAATAAATGTCCATTGCAAGTTCACGCTGCTGCCTTGCGTCCATTGTGTGACCGCCGAGCCATTGGTCAACGAGCCCTGGTTGTTCAAGACCAACCCGCTCGCTTCGTTTTTCAATTCAAAATTGCCGTCCAGGCCGATTCCGTTGGTGGTGCCGCCGGAAAATAATTTCGCATTTCGGAATTGAATTTTCGCCGACGCCGCGCCGAGCGTGCCGTAGCAGCCGTATTTGGTGTAAAACGTTCCGCCGGGATTCGTGCCCTGCCAAACCAAATTGCCGTTCACATAAATGTAAGTCTGGTTGTTGTTCATGTCGTTGATACTGTTCAGGCGAAACCAATTGCCGTAAAGATTGCTCGCCAAAATTCCCGACGACGTGCCGCCGCCCATGCGGATGCTGCCGCCGCTATTGGTTTGTTCGCGAACGATGAGCCACGGACCCGTCGGCCCGTTGAAAATTTGATGGATGGATTCATTGGCCGATGGCGATGAAATCAAAACGTCCGCTTCAAATTGCCGCGAGCCGCTCGAATAATCGTCGTTGGGGCGGATTTCCGCGCGATTGGAATGATGATTCAGCAATTGAAACGTCTCAATACCTCCGGTGTTGTCGTATTCGCAATCGCCATTGTTAAAACTGCTGGGTGGCGGACTGATGGTTTTAAGAACGTCGTTGGATTCATATTCGAACCGTTCGGTGGGCGTGATTTGCGTCCAACCCGCGCCGAGTTGCGCCTGCGCCACCGCCGCAAGCAGAAATGTTGCGGACAATGTAATTAAGAGGCGACTGGAGTTTTTCATTTTCATATTTCCTTGTTTGGTTATCGACGGAAAACGTCCGCCTGCGTTTCCCCACAAGCTGGCTCAAGTTTGTTGACGCAAACCGGCAACAATTATTCAAATGCGAAGTAACTATTGTTCGCCGCATATTTAGGGAATTGCGAAAACAATCTCACAATCGCGGCTTCCGGGAAATCATACGTTTGTATGAGTCGGCTATTTATGACGCAAATAAAAGGCTAGATTAACAGCAACGGCAATCAGCACCGGCATCAAAATCAAGGCCACCATCCAAACGATGCCGCCTTTGCGGCCCAAATTAATTGTCCAGCCGATGCCGCGGCGTTTGGGAACCCAAATGCGCGTGTCCTTCCTGCTGCGATAAATGCCCAGCGACCAATTATCGAGATTGTTCCACTCGCTTTGGTTGAGTTCGTCCTGATTCAATTATTTCTCCACTTTATCGCCGGAAATTTCCAGGCAGATGGGATAAGCAATCGCATTCGGCCCGTCGCGCTTGACGTGTGCGACGCGGATGTTGTTCGTCACGCTGATTTCCACCGGCGCTTGCGTGCCGACAACGTAAGCTTTCGTGATTTCATTTTTGAATTCCGGCAAATCAATCAAACCGTCGCGCGGAATGCTGAACAGCGTGAAATACAATTTGCCCGGCTTGGTCGTGCAGCGCCAATCGTTACGTGCGAGAAAAACTTTTTTGCCGGTGTGATCTTTCGCCGAACCGTATTCGCCAAATTCTTCGCCGAATGGCGACGGCCCCGCGCCGTAAATCACGTCGTTGCCATACATTTTCAGCCAACGACCGGCTGAAAGTAAATTACTCACGCATTCCGCCGGAATCACGCCTTTGGAAGTCGGCCCGACGTTGAGCAAATAATTTCCGCCTTTGCTCGTGATGTCCACGAGTTTGAAAACAATTTCGCCCGGCGATTTCCAATCCGTGTCGTCTTTGCGAAAACCCCACGTGTGGTTCACCGTTGCGGGCACTTCAAAATAATTGGTCGCGCCCAAACTCGGAATCGCATTGTCGCCAGTCGAAACGTAATCGCTCACGATGTTCGTGCTCAATCGTCCGTCAATCAAACAGGCCGGCTGATTTTTTTGCACTGCGTCAACAAATTGCTGCGCACGTTCCTTCGTCATCACGCGCGGCGTGTCGAACCACACGAGACAAATCGGGCCGTAATGTTTCATCAACTCATCCACCTGCGGAATCGCTTTGTCGCGCAAATACCGGTCGTAAGCACCGCTGGAATCTTTCAAATCGTCCGAGCCGAAATCGTTCGTGTTGCCCATGCCGCCGGGTTCGTGCCAGTCCTGCGATTGCGAATAATAAAATCCGAATTTTAATCCATGCCGTGCGCAGGCTTCGGCCAATTCATGCAGCACATCGCGATGGAACGGCGTCGCGTCATAGACGTTGTAAGTGCTGTTCGTCGAATGATACATCGCAAAGCCGTCGTGATGCTTCGAAGTAATCACAATGTATTTCATGCCCGAGTCCTGCGCCATTTGCGCAATTTTGTCCGCGTCGAAATCCACCGGATTAAATTGCGTCGCGAATTGCTCGTAAGTTTTCACCGGAATCAAGCCGTTGTGCATAATCCATTCGCCGATGCCCGGAACGCGTTTGCCCTGCCACTCGCCCGCAGGAATCGAATAAAGCCCCCAATGGATAAACAAACCGAACTTCGCGTCTTTGAACCACGCCATTTTTTCTTCTTCAGACGCCGGCGCGGGCAACGGCGGCGGCAATTGCGTCATCTGCGGCGGCGAATGTTTAATATGCTTCTCATTGGTGCAACAGCCGTTCACAAGAATGGCCGCGAGGGAAAGTGAAAGAGATAGCGCGAAGAATGATTTGACTTTCATGCGCGACAGTTTGCGGAAAAAGAATTTCAACGCAAGCCTGCGTTTTTTCGTCACGCACAAATGCCTCTTGCAAAAAAAAATCTGCGATTTAGTCTGTCAACCATGACGGCCAAACAGGTTGACGCGACCAATCATCAGAAAATTTCCGCGCTCGGAGAATTGGTTCTCTCCGGCGGAAAGGTTTCGCGCGAGGACGCCATGTTCCTCTTTAATCTGGAAACTTCCGCCGACATTTTGGATTTGCTCTCGTGGTCAAATCGCATCCGCGAGCATTTCAAGGGAAACAAAATTCATCTTTGCTCCATCGTCAATGCCAAGGCCGGAGCGTGTTCCGAGAATTGCAGCTTCTGCGCGCAATCGTCCTTTTATCAAACCGGCTCGCCGAAATACGGATTCGTTGACCCCGAACCCGTGAACGAAGCTGCGGAAGAGGCGAATAAGAATAATGTCACCGCCGTCGGACTTGTCGCCGCATGGAAAGGTTTGAACGAAGGCCCGATGCTCGATGAAGTGTGTGACCGCATCAAGGAAATGAAAGCCGGCGGCAAAACGCGACCCGACGCCTCGCTCGGCATCATTAAAAAACAAGCCGTCGCCGACCGCTTGAAAGAAGCCGGACTCGAATGTTACGGTCACAATCTCGAAAGCTCGCGCCGCTTTTTCCCGCAGACGTGCACGACACACACCTTTGACGACCGCCTTGAGACCATCGGCTATCTGAAAAAGGCGGGCATCAAGATTTGTTCCGGCGGCATCATCGGCATGGGCGAGACGCGCGAAGACCGATGCGACCTCGCGTTCGAATTACGCGCCATCGGTGCAAATGTAGTTCCAGTAAATATTTTGAATCCGATTCCAGGCACGCCGTTCGAGAAAAACGAGCCGCTACCCGTCATGGAAATTTTAAAAACCATCGCGTGCTTCCGTTTTATTTTGCCGCGACAGGAAATCATGATTGCCGGTGGACGCACGGTGAATCTCCGCGACGCGCAAAGCATGATTTTTATGGCCGGTGCCAGCGCGTTGATGGTCGGCAATTATCTCACCACGTTGAATCAATCCGTCGA
>JAJPKI010000117.1 GCA_021323835.1 Verrucomicrobiota bacterium
CTCGATGCGCAACGCGATACGGTCGAATACTTCGATGCATTTGAGCGGATATTTTTCTACGGTCGTTTCGCCGCTCAACATAATCGCGTCGGCCTCCTCGAAAACGGCGTTCGCCACGTCGGTCACTTCCGCGCGCGTCGGCATTGGCGATTCAATCATGCTTTCGAGCATGTGCGTGGCGACGATGACCGGTTTGCCGCGACGCAAACACGTTTTCACGATGCGCCGCTGGACAATCGGCAATTCTTCGTAAGGAATTTCAATTCCCAAATCGCCGCGCGCGACCATGATGCCGTCGGCTTCGTGGACAATCGCGTCTAGATTTTTAATTGCTTCCTGGTCTTCGATTTTCGCGATGACAAACGGCGATTTTTTTTCGCCGAACAATTCGCGCAATTGCATCAAGTCGCGCGCCTCGCGCACAAATGAGAGCGCAATAAAATCCACGTCCAATTCCAGGCCGAGCTTCACGTCCCTGATGTCTTTGGCCGTGAGCGCGGGCAGCGAAACTTTGACGCCGGGCAAATTAATATGACGGCGGCTGCCGAGCGTGCCCGCCGTGAGCACTTCGCATTCGACTTTGTTGCCGTCTTTGGCGAGCACTTTCATTTCAATCGCGCCGTTATCAATCAGCACCACGTCGTCAATGTTGATGTCGTTGACGAAATTTTCGTAATTGACGTCCACGGAATGCTCTTCCAAATCGCGTTCGCCGCGGACGGTAAGCGTGAATTTTTGTCCCGGCTGCAAATCCAGCGGCGAACCGACGTCGCCGGTGCGAATCGCCGGGCCTTGCGTATCCATCATGATGCCGGTGAATTTTTTGCGCGCGGCGGATTGTGCGCGGATGTCGGCCACGACACGGCGCACCCAATCGTGCGGCGCGTGCGACATGTTGAGGCGGAAGATGTTGACGCCCGCGTCAATGAGTTTTCCAATCATTTCGGCCGAATCGGTTGCCGGGCCGAGCGTGGAAATGATTTTCGTCCTGCGAACGGTTCCTCGTTGCATGGAGAAACGATTGCAAAGACGAAGCGCGATTGGAAGTTTAATTGTTAAAGGATTGAGGATTCCATCGCTGTATCAGGCAGTTTGGTGAAATGTCATAATACAACAGAAAATTTAGCAACCAATATGACGCTAAAATTTCACGGGTAACAAATAAGACAGAACAAAATAAACCACAAAAACTCGCAAAGAATAGAAATGAACCGGACATCAGAAAAGGACTTTGCCCTTGATCCGATGGAAGCGGAATTCGAAGCATTGTGAGTAATTGAGGAAAAAATACAGCTAGCGCACAAAAGCAACATCCAATAGTCAAAATCGCAAAGACTGGAATACAAAACAGATGGGTTATACGACAAAGCTTTAAATAATTAAGCCTTTCTCGCAGTGGCAACTGCGATGCCCTTTTCAGGATATGCAAGTTGAGAACAAATATGGCAACTTGTAGCAACATTCAACGACGGCTAATTTGTAATCTGACCGCACATTATTTCCATGATTTCTTTTTGTCGAGAATTTTCAGCCGCTTTTCTTCTTTCAAATCCAGACTTGCCAGCGCGCGAATTCAAATCCATATTTTACGGACAATTTTATGGCAGACGCTGCAAATAAATATCCCGAAAATGTCGCGGGCAAATACTACGTGGACAACCAGTGCATTGACTGCGACCTGTGCCGCGAGACCGCGCCGGACAATTTCAAACGCAATGACGACGGCGGCTATTCGTTCGTTTACAAACAGCCGACTTCGCCTGAAGAAGAAGCTCGTTGCAAAGAAGCCAAAGAAGGCTGTCCGGTTGAAGCCATTGGCGACAACGGCGCTTAATTGACGGGAAATTATTTTTGAAGATTCGCAGGAATTTTTCCTGCGAATTTTTTATTTAGGCGACGGTTGCCAACGCTTCAATCGGCAATGAAACGCGGACGACGCCGGATTGTCCGTCTTGCGGCGGGATGATTTCCAGTTTTCCGTGATGCGTGCCGATAATTTTTCGGCTGACGGTCAATCCCAATCCCAAACCGACCGTGCGCGTGGTAAAAAATGGCGACGGCGCTTTTTGCGATGCTTCCTGCGTGAAGCCGCTGCCGTTGTCGGAAATTTCAATGTGCAATTCCTGTTCGGAGCCAGTCGTTTCGGGATGGATGCGAACGTCCACGGATGGCGATTTGGGATTTGCTTGAAGCGCGTTGAGCATGATTTCCGCAAATGCGTGGCGCAGCGCCGCGCGGTCGCCGGTGATGATGATGGGCTTGCCGGAATTTTCAAAATTGAGCCGCGCTTTTTCCGTCGGCTGATGTTTGCGCGCTTCCTGATAAGCGTCCTCGACTAATTCCTGCACGGCAATCGCCTCGTGTTCGACTGTGCCGTCGCGCGCGAGGAAACGCATTTGATTGATGAGCCGCGTGACGCGCTTGACACCGTCGCTCATGGCGTGGTCAAGCGATTCGCGGAATTCCTTGTCCTTATATTTTTCGGCGAGCAATTGCTGGTGCGTCGAAAGCGGGACCATCGCGTTGCCGATTTCATGCGCGAGGCGGTCGGCCATGGATTTAATCAAACGCAAATTCGCGGCTTCCACTTCCAACTTTTGCAATTGCTCGGTCTGCGTCAAATCATCGGCCGTGAGCAACGCGGAAACGGGAACGGCGGAGCCGCCGCGTTGGAACGGCACGACGCTGACGGTGTAAATGGTGCCGGGCGCGCTTTCCGGCTCGTAACGGAACGGCCCGATGGCCGCACCGGTTTTGAGCACTTGATAAATTTTGGCGCCGAGGATTTGCGGCAAATCGGAAAATTCCAAATCGGCGTTGCGCTTGTTGCGATGGCCGAAATGGCGGCGCGCGGATTTGTTCGCGTGCAAAATTTTCAAATCGCGCCCGACGACGACGCACGCGCTGCTCAATTCACGCAGCACGTCGGTCATCATTTCGTGATTGTCCGAAAGTTGGTCGTGCAGCCAGATGTTGCGCAGCGCGAGGCCGACTTGCTCAAGCAAATGGAAAATCAATTCGAGCTCGACGTTGACGAGCGGTTCGCCGGTGACGCGGCCATCGAACACGGCAACACCGGCGATGTTGTCGCGGTCGGGAATCGGCACGGCGACTTGCGCGCTGAGCAATTCAAATTCTTTTTGTGTCTCGGCGTCGGCGCGCGCTTCATCGCTGTCGCGGCGAAGAATTCTTCCGAGCTTTGACAATTGTCCGCCGATGCCGGAATCGAGTGACAATTCAAAATGCTCGAGCAATCCCGATGAAAGGCCAATCGCAGCAGCGGCTTTGAGGCGACGGCCGTCTTCAGGCGAAAGCACTTCGGTGAGCGGCGTAACGGGACGATTCAGGAAAATCGCGGCGCGATTGACGCTCAAAATTTCGCGCAGGAACAAAAGAAATTGTTTGAGCATCGCTTCGGCGTCGAGCGAGTGCGTGAGGATGGATGAAAAATCGCGGAGCACGTCGAGCGTTTGGCCGGCGTTGACGAATCGGCTGGCTTGCGCTTCGGGCATCCGGAATAGCGCCGGTTGAACCGGCTGCGACGGCTGTAGCATTTTTAAAACCGGCACGCTCCACAATCGTTCGAGCAAAGAATTCAACAATCGTCCGCGAACCGGTTTCGTGAGGACATGCGTGACGCCGTGGAGAAACGCTTCTTCTTCCCACTCGGATTGGTTCGTGCTGGTGTAAGCGATGAGTGGCAATTTTGCGGCGCGGCGGCGGAGACGTTCGATGACCCAAACGCCTTCGACGCCCGCGAGGTCAACGTCTAAAATGCAAGTGGCGGCGAGGCTGTGCGTGAGAAGCGGTTCGGCCTCTTCGACGCCGAGCCGGTGCACGACGCGGTATTGTTCCGGATTTAGATTTTCACGGATAATCTCCGCGAAATCCGGATGCGTGGATAGCACCAGAATCGTTTTCATCGGTTCCTCAATGGTTATTTCTAAACTAAATTCCGAATCAAGCAAATCATTTTCACAGGTTTTTTCAAAAGCCTGTGAAAAACTTTTGGGGAAAGAAAATTGGGAAATTTTAACCGGTGGAAATCAATTTTTGCCAAAGCTCGTCGTTCAATACCGCGCGTTGCAAGAAATCCGTGTCGGCCGGTTGCTCGGCGGTTTTTTCCGGATGCAACGGCATGCGAATCGT
This sequence comes from Verrucomicrobiota bacterium, assembly GCA_021323835.1. GTDB lineage: Bacteria > Verrucomicrobiota > Verrucomicrobiia > Limisphaerales > UBA11358 > UBA11358. Next base: position 4,150 of record JAJPKI010000117.1, read on the forward strand.
GAACGTCGTGCCTTTGCCGGATTCGCTGCGCGCTTCGATTTTTCCGCCGTGATGATGCACGATGAAAAAACACGCCATCAAATGCACGCCGTATTCAGATTGCACGGGCGTGCGCACAACAAACGGGTCAAACACGGCGCGCAACGCATCCTGCGGCAGGCCGGAGCCGTTGTCGTGCAGGCGAATAACGATTTCGCCTTTCGCGCCGGCATTGGGCGCTTCGGCTTCGAGCGTCACGCGGCTGCCGGACGGCAGCGTGGCAATTTCCTCTTTGAACAACAAATCGAACAGCAGCGAAAATTTATTTTTCTCCACCTGAAATTGAGGCAAACTGGCGGGAATTTTATTTTCGAATTCAATTTTGCGCGCGGCGAACTGGTCTTTGAACGGCTCCCATGCTTCGTCAACGACGTCGCGCAAAGAAATTTTATCGGCAAACGGCATGTGCGCCGTGTCCGAAGCCGACGACAATCCGCTCAACAGTTCGTTGATTTTTTCGATCTGCAATTGGACGTTGTGATGGTAATCCTTCCAAAAATCCGGATTCCGCAAGCCATTGGTAACACCGGCGCGCTCTTCGGACATTTTTTTCGGCGCGAGGTCGAGAAATGTTTTTACTGCCACGAGCGAATTGCGGATGTTGTGGCTCAAACCGGCGGCGAGCAGGCCGAGGCTGACGACGCGGTCGGCAATCATCATGTTGCGCAGCACGGACATTTTTTCACGCAGCAAATCGTCGCGCTCGAGTTGCACCATGAAAAATTCCAATGCCTGCTTGAGCGTGATTTCCAATTGCGGCGGGTCCCACGGCTTGGAAACGTATTTGTAAATCGCGCCACTGTTGACGGCGGAAATCGCCGCTTCCATGTCCGAATAGGCCGTAACGAGAATTCGTAAAATGCGCGGGCGATGTTGCCGCGCGCGTTCGAGCAGCCACACGCCTTTTTCGCCGGGCATCCGCTGGTCGGTCATCAAGACGCCGATTTCGTCCGCGTGCTGTTCCAGCAATTTCAAACCGGCTTGTGCATTGGGCGCGGTGAACACGCGGAAATCATCGCTGAACGCGCGCTCGAATAATTTCAGCGATTTTTCTTCGTCGTCCACGTAAAGGACGGCAAATTTTTTGTAGTCGTAACTCATGTCGCGCTTTCAGCCTGCTGGTTTTTGACGGGAAATTCGAGCGTAAATTCACAATATTTTCCCGGCTCGGTCTTTACAGAAATTTTTCCGCCGCATTCCTGCACGATGCTGTAGCAAATGCTCAAGCCCAAACCCATGCCTTCGCCGACGTCTTTCGTCGTGAAAAAAGGGTCAAAAATTTTGTCCAAATGTTTTTGTTCGATGCCATGGCCGTTATCGCGAATGATTAAAAGGCTCTTGTCACCTTCGACGCGTCCTTCAATCGAAATCGTCGGCTTTTCGCCATTTTCGAACGTTTTGGTTTTAATCGCGTCGAGCGAATTTTGAAAAAGATTTACCATCATGTGAATCAATTTGTTCTTGTTCGCCAAAATCGTCTGGTTCGGCGCAAATTTTTGTTCGATTTGAACCGTGTCGCGCCATTCATTGTTCAAAAATCGCAGCGCGGGCATGACGACTTCTTCCGGCGTTACCGCGTCCAGCATTTCTGTGTCCGGATGCGTGAACATGCGCAAATCGGAAACAATTGTTTGCACGCGATTCAAGCCCTGTTCAACATCGGTGAGAATTTCCGTGTATTCGGCCTGTTGCTCGGGCGCGAGATTCTTTCCTTTTTTGCGCAGCGTGAACAATCCGGTCTTGGCGAAATTCAGCGGATTGTTGATTTCATGGATGATGCCTGCGCTCATGCGGCCGAGCGATGCGAGTTTTTCCGATTGCACCAATTGCATTTCGTTTTCTTTCAATTGTTTAAGGCTCGCCGCGAGCGCTTTGCTGCTCTTGTCCAATTCAGAACGCGAAACAAATTCACGCATGCGCACGCGGCTATGAAAATATGTGCCCGCGATAATTGCGATGTCCGATGAAATGAGAAAAAATAAATTACGAACGAAATCGTGCCATAAAAAAATCTTGTCGGGGTCGGAATACGATTCCTGAGAAAAAATGCAAGCCGCGGCGTAAAGCGTGAGCACGAGCAGCACGGAAATAACACTTTGCCAAAATGTCCAGTCGAGCACCACCGCCAAAACCATCAAAACCAAAATTAAGCCGGCGTAATATGGCGACGCCGCACCTTGAGTCGCATAAATCATCCACGCAATTGTCGCCGACGGCAAAAACAACAGCACGATGCCTTGAAAGCGGTAATGTTTTTTCCCGAAATCGGTCCTGAGCAAAAAAAACAACAACGCCATCAGCGCCGAACAAAGCAATCGCAGCAGGAAAAATTGTTTGGCCCACGGATGATAAACGTAAAAATCCAGCAGGCCAAAAACCGGCACCATGATGATTCCAAAAATGCAGCCCCACTTCGTTTTACGAATGGTCGTTTCCCGGTCGTAATCCTGCCAGGCTGCTAAAAATTCTTTTGGGATAAATTCCATGATTAGTCCGGTTTGCGAATATGCAAAAATAAATTCACCGACGTCGGCTCCTGAATCACCCGCGCCGCATCGCGGCACCGTTCCGGCGCGAACGATGCGACTTCATTGCTGCCGCGATAAATCAATTGCCAGTCCAAAATAAATTCGATGAAATTGCGAAACGGCTTCGTGTCGTTCATGTTCGCAATCAGCAGCAAACCGCCCGGCGCCAGCGAATCATACCAAAGATTGACGAGGGAACGAGCCGTATCGAGCGCGAGATAATCGAACAATCCGGCGCAATAAATAAAATCAAATTTTTCCGCGCCCAAATCATTTCGACGCGAATTTTTCAACAATTCATAAACCGAAAGCTGTCGCGGGTGAATCGTCGTGCGCCGGGCAAATTTTTCCTTCGCTTCGGCAATTTTGCCTTCAGCGTGGCGCAATGTCTCCGCGTTAAAATCCACCAGCGTAAATTCCGCGCGGTTGCTCAAATGCGTGTCGCGCAGAAAATCCTGGACTTCTTTTGCGGGCCCGCAGCCGATGTTTAATATGCGCGCCGTTTTTCCCGTTCGCGAAACGCGCGCAGTTTCGTTCAAAATATGTTCGCGCAAATGGGCGATGCGATTGCGCACGGACGCCGCGGGCCACTGGCTCACAAGCAGCAGGTGCATCAATTTTTCGTAAAGCGAATTTCCTTCCGGCTGGTTGCGATGAATCATGTTCATCATTTCGTAATCGCCGGCGTAACCGAGCGGCTTGTGATATGTGCGATGACCGAACGGCGTCGTCAGAAATAATTTTTGCCAGTGCTGCCGCGTAAAATCCTGGTGAGCAGCGCGCAACTCCGGCGGCAAGCCGTAAATGATTTCCTCGAACCGTTCGTGCCGGCCATTGAAACTTTCTATCACGCGCGGCGCAATGGCCTCGATAATTTTTCGTTCCTGCTCGTTTCCACCGCTGTGATTTTTCAGGCCGAATTCCAGGCCTTCGAGCCATTTTCGCACGCCGGTCAAAAAAGATTCCACGTCGGCAATCAGCACTTTGAATTCGTTTGAGATGCGATAATTGTTCTGCCAGTTTTGAAAAAAAGATTTGTAGGCTTCCTGCAAATTCGCCGGCGATTCCCCTGCCGGTAAAAAAAATGCCGTGTCCGAGCCGAGATTGTCGAGCTTCGCCTCGCACAACGTCGAGCCGCCGGTGGAAACGACGTTGCTCACCACGGCGCGGCCGAGATAAATCATGCGATTGCCCGCGGTGATTTTGAAATTGTTGAGAACTTCCGACGTGCGCAGCGTCGTCGGCAAATGGCTCGCTTCAAACGTCGCCGCATGACGGGTCAATCGCGCCACATGCGCGCGTAATTCTTTGCCGGCGATTTGAAAAATGGCTTCATTTTCCAGCGTATTTTGCGGCGGCGCGGCGGCGCGCGGCTTGGCCGGTTTTTTTTCCGGCGCGCGCGTTAAATTGCCGTTGTGTCGGTTGGCGAAGTCCATTTCAGTTGCCAGAATGAAACATTTTTCGCGCCAAAACCAGCCGATTATTAGTTGAAATGGTCGCGCGAAGAACGCGAAGTCTCGCGAGGGCAAAAATTATCCGGCGAGTAATCCGAATTTATTCAGCACGGACGAAAGCGCGGCGTTGAATTCCGCCGGTTTTTCCATCATTAAAAAATGGCCGACGTTGTCCATCATTACATAATCGGATTGCGGCGTGAGGGAGCGGACATATTGTTCGTAACGGTCGTTCCACCACGGGCTGCGCGCGTTAATGGCCGCGACCGGCGCGTTGACTTTTTGCAAAATCCAATCGGGTTGGTCTTCGCCGAACATTCCGAGCATCGCGCCGAGCATGACATGCTGTGGCGTGGCAAGCATTTCCGCCATCACGCGGTCGCGTAAATTTTCAGAGCCGGGAACCGGAAAAAATGTGCTGATGAAACCTTTGGCGTGTTCGAGATAGTGCGGCGTGGCAAATGGGCTAACCATTGCGCGCGCTTGTTCGGGCGTGCCGGGCGGCCGGCACAGCAATCCGTCCACGGAAATCAGTCCGGCAATTTTTTCCGGCGCACGATGGCAAATTCGCGCGAGGACCGCGCCGCCCATGCTGTGACCGA
>JAJPKI010000272.1 GCA_021323835.1 Verrucomicrobiota bacterium
GATTCTTTCGGCATTCAATTATGCCAAAGGACGCATTTATGGCGTGGAATTCACCGGCAGTTACAACATCGGCGGGTTTTCCAGCTACGCCAACCTCGCGTGGTCGCAGGCTTACGGCAAGAATTGGACGTCGTCACAATTCCTATTCGACCCGGGTGATGCGGCTTACGTCCAAAATCACTGGATTTATTTGGACCACGACCAGCGCGTCACCGGCTCCTTCGGCGTGGCTTACACGTGGAGCGAGGGAAAAAATAAAAACACGCGCGTTTATTCGGACGCGCTTTACGGCAGCGGTTTGCGCACGGATTCGCCGACGGCTCCCAATGGCGCAAGCGTGCCCGCTTACTACTCAATCAACCTCGGCGCGGAACAAAGTTTTCCGCTTGGCCAAAATAAAATCCTGAAAGCGCGCATTGATGTCGTGAACGTCACGGACAATTCGTATGTGCTGCGCGACGGCGGTGGCGTCGGCGTCAACGCCGCGTCTTACGGCGAACGATTGGGATTTTTTGGCTCGTTAAGTTTGTTGTTCTGAAAATCAAATGGCTTGCTCCGGCGCGAGTCGGAGCAAGTCAAAACAAAGTTTATAATTATGATTAAAATCTTTCTTAACGGCGGGCCAATTATGTGGCCGCTTCTCATTTGTTCCATTATCACCGTCGCCACCGCGCTCGAACGGTTGTTCTTCATTGTTCGCGAGCGCATCCGGCGCAAGCCGCAACTCGTGGAAAAAATTCTCGAGCGTGTCGAGCATCACGATTTAGACGGCGCGATTAAAATCGGAAATGACAATCGCGATTACGTCGCGCGTGTGCTCACGTTCGCGCTCGCGCATCGCGCAGAATCTTTTTCCAGCGCCGTTCTGCGAGCGGCAAATCTGGAATTGAAGAAATTCAATCGCGGGTTGGCGATTCTCGACACCATCGTCACGCTCGCGCCGTTGCTCGGATTACTCGGCACGGTCACCGGCATGATTCACGCGTTCGGTTTGCTCGGCGGCCGCCAGCTTGACGCGCCCGAAGCTATCACCGGCGGCATTTCGCAAGCGCTCATCGCGACCGCGTTCGGCTTGAGCATCGCCATCGTCGCGCTGATTCCACTCAACTTCTTGAATTCAAAACTCGAAGAAGCGCGGCACGACATCGAAGATGCCGCGACGCAACTCGAATTGCATTTGGAGCAATGCAAGGAATGCAAAGGAGAAACCAAATGAACATTCCCTCGCCACGCTCACGCAAGCGCGCACGCATCGAAATCATTCCGCTGATTGACGTGATTTTTTTTCTGCTCGCGACGTTCATGATGGTGTCGCTTTCGATGGTAAAAAATGTCGGCATCAAAGTGAACCTGCCCGCCGCATCCACGAGCACGCCGCAGGAACGCAACGACCGCACGACTATTTCGGTCACCAAAGACGGAAATTTATTTTTCAACAGCGAGCCATTGTCGCTGGAACAATTGCCCGACCGCTTGCAACAATTGAAAGCTGCGCAACCCGACCCAAAAGTATTCATCAACGGAGATGAGAAAGCATTTTTCGGTTCAGCCGTCGAAGTGCTGGACGATTTGCGCAAAGCCGGAATCACAAAAGTAGCGATTGATACAAAGTTGAAGCAATGAATCGTGCGTTAATCATTTTTTACACGCTCGCTTTGGCGATTCACGCTGCGATTTTGTTTTGGCTGAAGCCGCCCGCACCCAAGCCGCCAAAAATTTTTAATGAAACTTACGTTGACGTGACATTGACACAGCCGCCACCGCCCGAACCGCCGAAGCCAATTATTGTTTTACTGCCTCCACCGCCTGAACCAAAGCCGGAAATGATGATTCCCGAAACGAAACCCGAACCACCAAAACCATTGCCACCGCCTCCGCCGCCCAAGCCGGTGGTCATTCCGCCATCACCGCCACCCAAACCGCCGCCGACCAATTATGTCCAAGTTTCACAGCCGACATTTATCGCGCAGGCGCAACACATTTATCCGCCTGAAGCCGCGCGACGACATCAACAAGGCGTCGTCACGCTCATGCTGTATATCAATGGCAGCGGCACACTTGATAAAATAGAAATTGTGAAAAGCTCCGGCTTTCCGCTGCTGGATGAAGCCGCCATCAAAGAAATGAAACAATCCCATTTTCAACCCGCGATGGACGGCGCGATTCCCATTCGCTCGCGTGCGCAAGCGAGCGTTACTTACCGATTGCAATAAAATTATATTTTATAAATGCCAACGTCGTGAATTTGCCTGGAATATCCAATTTGAAGACGGAATAAAATTGGCGACCCTACCGGGAATCGAACCCGGGCTACCTCCGTGAAAGGGAGGTGTCCTAACCGCTAGACCATAGGGTCGTCAGGAGCGCGGAAATATAGCCAAACTTTTCCTCCTGTCACGAAAATTTCCACGGTTATTCGGCTGCACCAACCACATTCGTCGAATTGGTCACGGTAAATTTCGCGCCTTTCGCGGGATTGATGACGACGTTGCTGAAAGTAATTCCATTTGCCATGTCCACCGTCGCGCCTTCATTGGCGGAAATATTGCAATTCTTAAAACTCACGTTCGCAATCGGCGAATTGGTCAGCCCGGCAATGATGATTGCCTGCGTGGCGTTCGTGCAATTGATATTTTCGACGACGACATTTTTGAGCGTCGGCGGAACTGGTGCGTTCGCACCGTCGTTGTTCACTTTGTAAGCCGTTGTGATGCGCACGGCGGAATGGACTTTGGATTCCGTTACGTTGCGGAACGTCACGTTCTCAACCGTGCCGCCGCGACCGGCGCTGCTCTTGATGTCGAGTCCTTCCCACGTCGTGCCGCTGATTTTGCAATCCGTCACCAGCACATCGCGCACCGAGCCGGACATTTCGCTGCCAATCACAATGCCGCCACTCGAACCGTCCACAACGCAATTCGTCACGACAATATGCTCGGTCGGTTTGGCGAGATTGTAACCTTCGAGATTTTTTCCGGATTTAATCGCGATGGAATCGTCGCCGGTGTGGAAGTAACAATTTTCAATCAGCATGTGCGTGCAGGAATCCGGGTCAATGCCGTCGCCGTTCGGAATGCGCCCATCGGAATTTTTCGAAATCAATTTCAGATTATTGAAAACGAGATTGTCGCTGTAAATCGGATGAATCGTCCACGCGGGACCGTAGCTGACGGTCAAATTGCTGACGGTGATGTTCTGCGCGTTCATCATGCAAATCACGCGGCCGCGCGAGCGATTGCCGGAAACTTTTTTTTCAATCGGCCCGAGCACGAGGCCGGAAGCGTCAATCGTTCCGCTGCCGGTGATGACGACGTTGGAAATGTTGTAAGGGCCGGCGTGGTTAATTTTGCCAAGCGTAAGCAAGCTCGCATAGCAATTCATTTCAAATCCTTCGAAGCGGCACGGAATCATCGGATAATCCGCGACATTCGTGCTGCCTTTGAGCGTGCCGTCAATTTGCAGCGTCATGTCGCTCTTCAAAAACAACGCACCGCTAATGAATGTTCCGGCGGGAATCAAAACCGTGTCGCCGGACGCGCAGGAATTAATCGCATCCTGAATATTTGTTGTGTTGAGCGTTTCGCCGTCGCCTTTCGCGCCAAGTTTGGAAATGTCGTGAATCGCTGCGTTCGCGGCGACGCAAATGGAAAATAGAATTGCGGAAACAAATTTGAATTTCATCAGTCGGTGATTTTCCAAATTGTCGCGCAACAATGCAATTTCCAATTTGCTTCGCTTCATTCTTTGAAATAGGCTGTGCGAGTTCATGAAAATTTTCATTGATGGCAAATTTTGCAGCGAGCGCGACGCGAAGATTTCTGTGTTTGACCACGGACTGCTTTACGGCGACGGCGTTTTCGAGGGGATTCGTGCTTACAACGGCCGTGTGTTCAAATTGAAGGAACACATTGACCGGCTGTTTTATTCCGCGAAAGCCATTCTGCTCGAAATCCCGATGTCGCCGGGAAAAATTTCCGAAGCGGTTTTGGCATCCTGCCGTGCGAATAAACTTCGCGACGGCTACATCCGCCTCGTGGTAACGCGCGGCGTGGGAAACCTTGGATTGAACCCGCGCAGTTGCAAAAAGCCGACGGTATTTTGCATCGCCGACAAAATTCAAGTTTATCCGCCGGAACTTTATTCGCGCGGCATGGAAATTGTGACCGTGCCGACGGCGCGTAATTTGCACAGCGCGCTGAATCCGGCCATCAAATCGCTGAATTATTTAAATAACATTCTCGCGAAAATCGAAGCGAACAACGCGGGGGTGGAAGAAGCGGTGATGTTGAACGCCGAAGGTTTTGTGGCCGAATGCACGGCGGACAATTTGTTCATCATGAAAAACGGCGAATTGTTCACACCGCCGCTTTCGGCAGGCGCGCTTTATGGAATTACGCGGCAGACGGTGATTGAGCTGGCGCAGGAAGCGGGCATGAAAGTGTCCGAGCCGAATCTGACGCGCTACGATTTATTTTGCGCGGATGAATGTTTTCTCTGCGGCACCGGCGCGGAAATCATGCCGGTCATCAAAATTGACGGTCGCATCATCGGCACCGGCAAGCCCGGACAAATTACGCGCAAACTCGTGGAAGATTATCACGCTTTGACAAAGATGTCCGGCGAGCCGATATAATTTAAGAACATGAAAAACGCCTTAATAATTTTTGCGCTTGGTTTTGCAACAATTGTTGGTGCTGCTGATTTGGCAAAATCACCTATTTTTCAAATTCGTTTGGTGCTTGATGAGCCGTCGGCGAATTCAGAAAAAATGAAAGAACAACTGAAAGCAGTTGATTCAGATAAGACTGTTTATTCAACAGTTGACGTGCAAAAATCAGTGCTCCTTGACCAGAATGTTTTGGAATCAGTAAGCATTTCAACAGACTATCAAGGCAAGCCAGCGATTGATTGCAAATTTACATCCGAAGGCAAAAAGCGATTTGCGGAAATTACCAGTCAGAACGTGGGGAAAAGAATTGCAATTATAATTAATGGAAAATTAGTGACTGTGCCAAAAATTGCTGCACCAATTACTGCCGGCAATCTTGAAATTACAGGCCATTTTAACGAACAGGAAGCAAAAGGTTTGGCGGCAAAAATAAATGCTGCCATTGCCAAATAATTTTTATGCAGTGTTCCATTTGCAAAGAAAAACCGGCGACGGTGCATCTGACCCAAATCGTGGGTGACAAGATGCAGAAGCTGGATTTGTGCGAGGAGTGTGCCAAAGCGAAAGGCGTCAATGACCCGGCGGGCTTCGCGCTCGCGGATTTGATGCTCGGCCTCGGCGCGTCGCAACAAATTGAAGAAGCCGCCGGTGGCGTTGAAACGAAATGCCCGCGTTGCGGTTTCACGCAAGCCGATTTCAAAAAATCCGGCCGGCTCGGTTGTTCGGAGTGTTACA
>JAJPKI010000104.1 GCA_021323835.1 Verrucomicrobiota bacterium
CATCATCCAGATGAAAAACGGCGCGCCGATTTATGCTTATGATAACGCCACGCCGACGAAACATGGAGTCGTCGCCGTTTGGCGGCGGCACGACCATCATTACGAGCCAGTCAGTGCCGACCATGAATATGCCTATTTGCCCGCGCTGGAATCTCCTGCTGTCACCGAACGTTTGCAAAAGGTCATTGACCAGGTGCAGGACGCGTTGCCGAATTTTCTCGCGCTGACAAATCAATTGAACGCCGTGCTCGTCAACGCGGCAAATGCCGCGTCCAACGTCAGCGCGCTTGCCGTCAGCGCAAAACCAATTACGACCAATGCAAATTCTTTAATCATGAACTTGGACACAAACGTTACTACCGCGCTAGTTAATCTCGCCAACATCACGAGTAATTTGGATATGCAAGTTCAGGCGAACACAAACATCGTGAGCTGGCTTTCAAAAACAATTGTGGATTCGGACACGTTCGTCCAAGGCCTGAAACATCACTGGCTGTTACGCTCGGCGTTCAAAAAAGAAAATGAAGCCGAGGCAAAAGCCCTGGAAGAACAGAAAGCTGCGGCTAAAACAAATTCGTCACCGCAAAAATCTAAACCGTGAGTTTGTAGCCGACGCCGTGAACGGTGAGTAAATGTTTCGGCTCGTCGCCGTTGTCGCCCAGTTTTTTGCGCAATTGCACAATCACCTGGTCGAGCGTGCGCGTCGTGCCGTAATAATTGTAGCCCCAAACTTCATTTAACAATTTGTCGCGCGACAAAACTTCGCCCGCGTGCGCGTGAAAAATTTGAAGCAATTTAATTTCTTTGGCCGTCAATTCCTCCACTGATTTGCCGCGCTTCAATTGGAATGTTTTCGGGTCAATCGTCGCATCGCCAATTTTGAACTGCTTTTCATTTTCAATTTTTTCGACAATTGAATTATTACCACGACGAAGCAATGCGTGAATTCGCGCCAGCAATTCGCGCACGCCGAACGGCTTGGTCACGTAATCGTCCGCGCCTAAATCAAGCCCGACAACTTTGTCAATTTCCTGGCCTTTGGCCGTGAGCATCAAAATCGGCGTGGAAATTTTTTTCGCGCGCAGCGATTTGCAAATGTCATAACCGCTCGCGCCGGGCAGCATCACATCGAGCACAATCAGCGCGGGCTTGTGTTTCGCGGCCGCATCGAGCGCGAGGTCGCCCCGATTGCACGACGCGACATCAAAGCCGTCGCTTTTTAAAACTTCTTCGAGCCCAAGCAAAATGTGCGGGTCGTCTTCGACAATTAAAATTTTCGTTTTCATATTTGTAGCGGCGGTCTATGACCGCCGAATGCGGCGCTCACAGAGTCGCCGTTACAGGAATTCGCAAAACAAAACAACTTCCGCCGCCATCGCGCCGCTCGCACGTCACATCGCCGCCGTGGGCGCGGGCAATTTGGCGCGCAATCGTCAAGCCGAGGCCGGAGCCTTGAATGCCGCTGCTCAACGAATCATGCGCGCGATAAAATTTCTCAAAAACTTTTTCTTCGCTGCCGCGCGGCACGCCGGAGCCGCGGTCGAGCACCTTGATTTCCGCGTGCGGCAGCGGCGATTGTTTTTGCGCGACGCGGATTTCAATTTCTTTTCCGCCGTTGGAATATTTTTCGGCGTTCGAAAGCAAATTGACGATGATTTGCGAAAGCGAATCGGCGTCGCCGCGAATGGAAATCGGTGAGGACGGCAATTCGCAATTGAATTTGAAACCGCTCGCTTCCAAATGCGGACGAAATGTCTCGCAGGCGGATTGGACAATTTCCGTTAAATCGCACGCCACAAAACTATATTTTTTCTCACCGCGTTCCATGCGCGAAAAATCCAAAACGTTGTTGATGAGCCGCGTGAGGCGCGCGGCTTCGGCAGTGATGATTTGCAAATAAGATTTCTGTTTTGCCGCGTCAGCAACGCGATTTTCGGCGAGCAATTCCGAAAACATGCGAATCGAAGTCAGCGGTGTCTTCAATTCGTGTGAAACATTGCTGACGAAATCTGTTTTTTGCCGCGCGAGCTTCAATTCGTAATTCAAACTGCGGACAATAAGCCAGCTTCCGGCGCCAATCGCCAGCACGAGCAATACGACGAGCAAACCGAGAGAAATTTCCGCCGTGCGCGCGGCCTGCGTCAGTGCGGCAGGATTTATCAAATACGCCGCGACTTCCCAATGCGGCAGCGCGTCGCCAATTTCCGTGGCGACGAGCGGGCGTTTCCAATTTGCCGAAAAATTCGCACGAGAAATTGCAACCGGCCTGGCGTTGTCATCGAGCAACGCAATGCAAATTTCATTTTGCAACGCGGCATCGGGCTGAACGAGCGCTCGCAAATTTTCAACGACGCGATTCAAATTCAATTGCGCGCCGAAAATCAAATCCGGCTCGCGATTGAGCCGATGCCAGAACATCAATTTCAATTTATTCTGCAAAAATCGCGCGAGCATGCCATCGGTTTGATTGCCGATGAGCTGCGCAAATTCAGCTTCGGCGGGAACGGCTTTGGATAAATTTTGCTGTAAATCATCGGAGACATCTTTTGTTTTGTCGGCCAATTGATAAGTGTAGGCTTGCTGCTGCGGCGTGATTTTGCGCGTTTGCGGCATTTTGTAATTAAATGAGCTATTGGCATTATTTCCAGCAGAATTTTGCGACACTGGTTCGGCGGCAGCGATGCCGCTGACAACTTGTGGAGAATCAGTTTGCGCGCGCAGACTTTTTGCGCTGCCTTCGAGTTTTTCTGTTTGTAGTGATGCGTTCCCGGCGGGCGCAGGCGCGAACGTTTGCGGCAATTCTTTTTGTTGCGAAACCCCGGCACTATCGAGCGTGACCGCGGAATTTGCGCCGCTCAAGGAATAACTTCCGCCGTTACCGCCACGACCGTAAGCCACTTGACTGTTCGCATTGTTCGCAAAACCGTTGAGATAAACTTCGACGGCTTCGCGATTGCCGAGAAAATTTTTGTTGTCGTCGAAAAATGTTTGTGCTTCGGCGCGCGCATTTGGCGATGGCGAAAGAATTTTTCCTTCGGTCGTGACGCAAAATCCAACTTCGGCGAGCGGCCAGCGTTGACGAATTTCGTTGTCGAAGCGCGCGGCGATTTGATGTGCATCGCCGGCACCGGCGAGATTTTCCACTTGCGCGGAAAATTCCTGCTGCCGTTGCGCGAGATAATCGGAAATATTTTGCGCGAGCGTGTCGGTGACGCGCTGGTCGAGCAGCGATTGCTGGCGTTCAAGCAAAAATTGCTGGTCGCGCAGCGAGCGCACGGCCAGCCACGCGAGCACGAGGCTCGGCAAAATGACCGCGAGCACAAAGACGATGGCGACTTTTTTCATGGGCTGGATTTATCCGGCGGCAATTGCGCGAAAAATTTTCCGTTCCATTCGTAAATACTTTCCGGATGTTCGCCTGCAGAAATATGCCAATTGGTAATCAGGCGAGGAATCTGATTGATACTGGCAAATCTGTAAGCATTTCCTTCCGCAATTCCAATCAGTTCAAATCCACGATTTGTATCGTCCGATGCGAAATTTCGAGCCAAAGGATGAACTAGATAAATGCTGCCATTGCCTTGCGCGCCGCGAATCTCGTCAAAAATTCCGCCATTAAAAAAATGCGGCATGATGACCCAAACATACGACGGCAGTTCATCCAAAGTATAAATTTCAGTTTCACTATCGGCTGCAAATTGGAACACGGCATCAGCGGACGTTGGGATGCCTTCATATTTTGCCATGAACAAATAAAGTTCGCGGTAATTGGAGAAGTGGATAGGCAATTTAATTTCCGTCTTGTCAGGCCCAGGCATGATGACAACCGGTCGCCTCGCGGTAGAGCAACCTACCAAACCGCCGCCTAAAACGAATGCGAGACAAAAAAACAATTTGAATTTCATAATCGACGGCTTCGGTTTTCAAATATCCCACGTTCGCATGCATAACCAAGCTCATTCAATCAAAAATGAAATGCTCACGTTAGCCGACACGCTGATTTGTCCAACGGAAATGGTTCCTTCATCGGACTCCGTCTCGCCACCGGCATTGGCCGAGCCGTTCATCCCATTTTGATAAAGCGCCTGCTGCCAATTGTTGCCATTCCAGCTTCGATAACCGCCAAAATCATTTTCATTGATGCTAAACGGCTTTCCAACTTTGACACCGAGCGTCGCGGCCATGGCGTCGGCTTTTTCCTTCGCGGCTTGAACGGCCATCGCGCGCGCTTTGTCGCGATACTTGCGTAATTCGGACGTGCGAAAATCAATTCCTTGAACAGTGTTCACGCCGTTGGTGACCAGTCCGCCCAACACATCGTCGAAACTGCCGACATTCGTCAGCATGATGCCGATGCTTTTGCGGACGATGTAATAATATGGCTTGGTCAGCGAGAGTTTGCCCACCGGCTCGCCGGTTTCCGGGTCAATTTTAACGGAATTGCGGCTCGAATAACCAACGGAATCACGGTCCGGATAAACCGGCTCAATGCTGATGAAATCGGTTTTAACATTTTTTTCCGGCACACCTTTTTGTTTCAGAAAATCCAGCGCGCCGGAAATACTGTCGTCATTTTGTTTTTTCGCGACCTGCAAATCCTTGTCGCGCGTTTCGATGCCGACTTGCAAATAAATTTGGTCGGGCACAACTTTGACTTCGGCGGAGCCGGTCACGCTGATTTGCGGTTTGGTTTGTTCGCCGTATTGAGCAAACGCAGAAGCGAACGGCAACATCAACACGACGGCAAGGATGATTTGTTTTTTCATAAGCTTGATTGAAATTAGACTCATCAACTCGCGTTGTGAATTCAATTATTGCGTTTTTGAATTGCGCGTGTTGTAGGATTGCGACTGCATCACTTTACGCGTGGGTGAATCGTATTGCCCGCCGCCGATTGCGTCGCTGAAACCGTCGAGGTTGTTTGTTTCCATGCGGATTTGAACCTGCACCGATGCGGGCGCGACCGCGTAAATTTTTTGCAATTCCGCATTTTGCGTCGAAAGCGTTTGCGCCGCCAATTTGTAATTTCCCGCGTCGGCTTGCGCCATCGCTTCGTCTTTCGCGACGGCGGTGAGCATCAATTCTTTTTCCGCGACGACCGTGCCGTTAATAGATTTATCCGCAGCAACCGGGCTTTCGGTGAAATTAATTTTCGCCGTGCCGCTCGCGGCTTGCACCAAACCGCCGGCAGATTCATCTTTGTAATTTAAATTTACTTTTGCTACGTCAGACTGGTCGCCGTTGACAAGGCAACGCAACATCAAATAACGGTCTTGTCCGCCGGTGAACTGGCTCAAGTTGACAACGGCTTTTTGATTTTCAAATTTCTCGGCGCGGCCAATGAAGCCGAGCGGCTTCACACCGTCGGGACAAATCACTTCGACGCGCACATCGCGCGCGGCGACGGTGAGCATCTCGCCGAGTTCCTTGGCGAAGATTTGAGGAATTTTTTCCGTGTCCTGCACGTAATAATAATTCGCGTCGCTCGCCTCGGCGAGACCGGCCATCAAATCTTCATTGTAATCATCGCCGACGCCAATCGTCGTGACAGAAATGCCTCGCTCGGACAAATCGCTGCCGAGCCGGCGCAATTCGCGCGGCGAACTCGGGCCGACATTCGCAAGTCCGTCCGAAAGTAAAATGACGCGGTTAATTCGTTTGTCGGAAAAATATTCCTTGATTTGGTCAGCGCCCATTTTGACGCCGGAGTAAAGCGCCGTGCTGCCGTCGGCTTCGATGCTTTGGATTTTTTCCTTGAGCGCTTCTTTGTCCTTGACGCGCTGCGCGGGAACGAGCACGTGCGCCGAGTCGCTAAAAATCACGAGCGAGAAAATGTCGTCGGACGCAAGCCGGTCAACCAATTGCATCGCCGCCTGTTTTGTCTTCTCTAATTTCGCGCCGGTCATCGAGCCGGATTTGTCGAGCACGACGGCGAGATTGAGCGGCGTGCGATGCGACTTCTTCTTTTCGGCCATTGCGGACAAATCAATTTTGATGACGACTTCCTGCGGCTGGTTTTTCAAAACAAGGTCACGCTCGGGCACAAGTTTGAGTTGCAAAGTTTCTCCGGCGAATAAGTTTGCGGCAAAGGTTGTCGCCAGACCGATTGAACATAGAATTTTCTTCATGCCGCCACTATGTCCCAGCAAGAAAATGAATTGTCAGCAACCGGTCAAAAGTTTGTAAAAGATTTGTAACAAAGAATTTTCGCAAAATGCAACGCGCTGGTTTTACGCGTCTTTTCAACATTAATTTTCCTTGACCGCAGAATTATTTTTATTTATCCTCTTGCGCAACTTGAGGCAATGAGCAGCTTGCAAAAGTAATTGAGACACGACTGATTTTCAGCCGTGTCTTTTCTTTTTGCCGCATGCCTCCGAAATCAGGAGTAGTTATGGCCAGTGGCAAAATCAAGTGGTTTGACAATAAAAAAGGTTTTGGTTTCATCGCGCAAAATTCCGGTCAAGACGTCTTCGTGCATCATTCGGCCATTATCGGCTCGGGATTTAAAATTCTTGAACCGGGCGACGAAGTTTCCTTCGAAGTTGTCGCCAGCGAAAGAGGCCTGAAAGCCCAAAACGTCCAACCCGTTCGTCCGAGACAATAACGGCCAGCAAAAATTTCGTTCGCGCGCGCGCGATGCGCAGGCTATTTTCACGTCATGTCCGATTCCAGCGCCGTGCCCGTCGCAAGCCTCTACATTCACGTTCCGTTTTGCGCGCAGAAATGCGTCTATTGCGCCTTTTATTCTGAAGCCTCGTCCGGCGAATTGATAAATCGTTTCTGCGACACGCTCATCCGCGAAATGGAAATCGTCGCGGACGATTTAAAACCGAAAACTATTTTCTTCGGCGGCGGCACGCCGTCGCTTCTCAATTTGCGCCAATGGGAAAAAATTCTGCACACGATGGAAAAATTGAATTTGCTCGGCGCGGAAGAGTTTTCCGTCGAATGCAATCCGGCGACCGTTTCCGCCGATAAAGCAAAATTGCTGCGCGATTTCGGCGTCAATCGCATTTCCATGGGTGTGCAATCGCTCGACGAAAAATTGCTGGAACGGCTCGGGCGGATTCATTCGCGCGAACAAGTTTTCAAATCGTTCGACATTTTACGCCACGCTGGATTTGAAAATATGAATCTGGATTTGATGTTCGCCATTCCGACGCAGACGATGGAAACCTGGCGCGCCACGTTGTGCGAAGCAATTGCCATGCAGAGCGAGCATTTGTCGAGTTACGAAGTCATTTACGAAGACGACACGCCGCTATTTCATCAATTGCAAGCCGGCGAATTTGCCGTAGATGAAAATCTCGCCTGCGAAATGTATGACGAATTGGTTTCGACAGCTTCAAAAAATGGATTTCAGCAATACGAAATTGCCAATTTTGCAAAAGACGAACTTAAAACTCAAAATTCAAAACTCAAAATTCCTTCTCGCGCGTGCAAACACAATGTCAATTACTGGCGCGGCGGAGATTTCTACGGCCTCGGTCCGAGCGCGACGGGCTATGTTCGTGACGTGCGGACAAAAAATTGGGCGAACACGCAATTATATTGCGAGCAATTGGAGCAAGGCAAACGCGCCATCGAATCGTCTGAAGAATTGCCACCGCTCAAACGCGCGGGCGAGACGGCGGCGTTCGGCTTGCGCATGAATTCCGGCTGGCCGTTCGAGGAATTTCGTCGGACAACAAATTTTGATTTGCGCGAGAAATGGAATTCGGAAATGGATGAATTGGCCAATCGCGGCTGGGGAAAAATATCCAGCGAAAGATTTCAGTTAACGCCGCAAGGTTTGCGCTTCGCCGATTCGGCAGCGGAATTATTTTTACGCTGACAATTGATAAGCCACGCGAAGCGTTTTAATTCCTCGCGCATTAAAATCGCGCTCGAAATCCGTTACAATCTCCGAAAGTTCATTTGGCGTTTCAATTTGCCGAAAATTTTTACTGGTGGAAAAAACCTCTGTCATTTGCTGGAAATAATCCGCATCGTCCGTTCGTAAATAAATTTTTCCATCCGGCGCGAGTGCATTTCGGGCGATTGCCGGAAAATGTTCATTGATGAGCCGGTTTTTGTGATGGCGTTTTTTTGGCCACGGGTCGGGGAAATAAATGTGCAGCGCATTTGCCGAGTGCGTCGGCAAAAGAAATTTTAGAAAATATGCCGATTCAATTCTCACGCCGCGAAGATTTTGCAATTCCGCGCGACGACCTTTTTTATCCAACTTGGCAATTCGTCCAAGCAGTCTTTCGACGCCGATGAAATTGATTTTCGGATTTCGTCGCGCGTATTCGACGAGAAATGAAGCGTCGCCACTGCCGAGTTCCACTTCGAGCGGCTGTGGTTTTGGAAATAATCCCGCGAGGTCGAGCGGTTCGACAATTGAGCGCAGTTGGAAAATTAAATTTTGCAATTTGGAGTTGGTGGGCCCGCTCGGACTTGAACCGAGAACCAAAGGATTATGAGTCCTCTGCTCTAACCAATTGAGCTACAGGCCCGCGAGCAAACAATTTTGCTGCGTCCTGCGCGCGCGACAAGTTTATTCGCGCTAGTCCACGTTCAATTTTTCGATTTCCAAAAATCCGTTGAGTTGGCGAATGCGCGTCGGGTGGCGCATTTTGCGAAGCGCTTTGGCTTCGATTTGCCGGATGCGTTCGCGCGTGACTTTGAACTGGCTGCCAACTTCTTCGAGCGTGCGCGCGCAACCGTCGCCGAGGCCGAAACGCAATTCCAAAACCTGCCGCTCGCGACCGCTTAAGCTGCAAAGCACGTCGCCGAGCCGTTCTTTCAGCAAACTGAAACTCGTCATGTCGAGCGGACTTTCGGCGGCCTTGTCCTCGATGAAGTCGCCAAAGTTCGCGTCTTCGCTGTCGCCGACGGGCGCTTGCAGCGAAATCGGTTGTTGCGCCATTTTCATCACGGCGCGAACGCGTTCAACGGGCATTTGCAATTCGTCCGCCAATTCCTCCGGCGTGGGCTCGCGTCCAAAGTCCTGCAGCAAGCGTTTTTGCGCGCGCATGAGTTTGTTGATGATGTCAATCATGTGCACCGGAATACGAATCGTGCGCGCCTGGTCGGCAATTGCGCGCGTGATGGCCTGACGAATCCACCACGTGGCGTAAGTTGAAAATTTGTAACCGCGGCGATACTCGAATTTTTCCACGGCTTTCATCAAGCCCATGTTGCCTTCCTGAATCAAATCAAGGAACGACATGCCGCGATTCGTATATTTTTTAGCAATGGAAATGACGAGCCGCAAATTGGCTTCGACCATTTCAGTCTTCGCCTGAAGCGCGTTCATGGAAAATTCGCGCAATTGGTCGAACGTTTTCAAAAAATCTCCGTGCGGCATGCGCACAAATTCTTCCAGCGCCCGGATTTTATGTTTTTCGGCTTCAACCAAATGTTGCTGCGCGCTGGATTCGCGTTGCGCTTCCGCATCGGCGAGCGCGCGCAAGCTGTATTGCAATTTGTCGTGGATGTTCTCGGCGACGAGCGCCATTTCCTCGATGACTTTTTGTTTGAAATAAAATTTCGGAAACAGCGCCTGCAATTTTTTGTCCGCATCCTTGAATGTTTTCCATGCGCGCTGGCGTTTGTCTTTGGCATGAGCGGAGCGCCACGCAATAAATTTTGTATCAATCGCAGCATCCGATTCGCGAACTTTTTCAATCAGCCGTTTCAATGCACGGATGTGCGATTCGCGATTTTCAACTTTGTTGTCAATGACGACGCGGTCGAAACGCTCCCGCGGCGGGTCGCAAATCAATTTCTCCGCGAGCGCGATGTGTTCCTTGCCGGCAAAACCGAGGCTATAAACGACTTTTTGCAATTCGTGCTCGGCAACTTCGATGCGTTTGGAAATTTCCACTTCCTGCTCGCGCGTGAGCAATGGCACCGCGCCCATTTGCTTCAAATACATCCGCACCGGATCGTCGAGCGCATCCAAATGGCTCGTGTCCTCTTCTTCATCCGGCATTTTGACGGTGTCCACTTCAGCCTGGTCAACGACCTCGATTTCCAGCGAGCGCAATTTCGCAAAAATTTCATCTAACTTTTCCGGCGTGGAAGCACTTTCCGGCAAAACTTCATTGATGTCGTTGTAAGTCAAATGCCCCTGCTCGCGCGCGAGACGGACAAGCTCTTTGATTTTTTCGGCGAGTTCGGCCTCGGAATTTTTTTCGGGCGCGGCGAAGTTGACGGCGAGGGGCGGATTTGTTTCTGCGGAGGGATTTCCTGCGTGCAGGGAATCCATTTCGGGATTGCGAACCTTCGAGTGCGACATACGACTAAAACTTCGGCCAACTAAAACGTCCGCGCAATATGAGAAGTCATTTTAACTTCGTCAAGCCGCGAACGAATTTTTTTTCAAATTTTTTTCGGCGCGATGTAAATTCCGCGCCCGGGCAATTTTTTCAAAATCATTTCCACCGTCCGGTCAATCGCGCCAAGATTTTCTTTTACGATTCGCTGCGCGTTTTGTCCCAATTCCTGGCGGCGATTTTCATCGGCGAGCAATTCGCCAATTGCTTTTTGCAGTGCGTCGGGGTCCTTCACCTGCACCGCGCCGTTGGCTGCCAGAAAATTTTTCACGATATCGGAAAAATTTTGCATATTCGGGCCAAAGACCATCGCTTTGCCCAGCGCGCCGGGTTCAATCGGATTTTGTCCGCCGATTGCCGTCATACTTTTGCCAACGAATACAACTGTCGCATACTCGTAGAAGAATCGCAATTCGCCGGTCGTGTTGACGAGCAGGCAGCGGATTTCGCCATCGCTCCATTTTGAATTCGCGCTGATGAGATTGCGATAAACGAAATTGACGTTGCGCTCGCGCAATTGCCGGCCGACTTCATTACTGCGCTCAAAATGGCGCGGCACAAGTATCAAAAATAAATCCGGAAATTTTTTGCGAAGATTTTCAGCGATTTCGGCCAAAATCACTTCTTCGCCGTTGTGCGTGCTGCCGCCGACCAAAATGGGCGCGCGGGGTTGGACGCCCAATTGTTGCAATAGCACCGGCACATCGAGATTTCGCCG
>JAJPKI010000232.1 GCA_021323835.1 Verrucomicrobiota bacterium
GGCGGCCAAACGCAGGAAGAAATCAATCCACAACTTTTAACGTCGGATGACAAATGGATTTTGCTGAAGCTCGATGCCGCGATTCGCGAAATGAATTCCGCATTTGCTGATTACAAATTCAGCGACGCAACGGCGACGCTCTACCGTTTTTTTTGGAGCGAATACTGCGATTGGTATGTCGAGGCGAGCAAAGCAGTTTTGCAATCGAACGATTCCGCGCAAAAAGCGAATACACTCGCGGTGATTGACTTTGCCCTGTCACACACGCTGCGATTGTTCCATCCGTTTCTGCCGTTCATCACCGAAGAATTGTGGCACGGCATGGGTTACAGCGCCGACATGCCGGAAACTCAGGGCGGTAAGACCATCATGTTCGCGCCGTGGCCGAAGCCGCTGGATGACGGTTTCAAATCGCATTACGGCTTGAGCGAGCATGACGAGAAATTTATCGAGTCGCGAAATGAATTTATTGCGCAAGGCCGCAATCTGCGTCGCAACGCCAATCTTCCGGCAAACAAAAAAGTAAAATTCATTTTCAAGCCCGCTGTAAAAACTTCGGCGACGGACGTGGAAGTTTTGAAATTGTTGCTGAACGCGGAAGCCGTCGAAGTGAATCCAAATTTTCAGCCGTCGAAAAATGATTTAGCAGTGCGCGGTGATTTGGGCGAATTGTATTTGCCGCTCGAAGGTTTGATTGACGTTGAAGCTGAAAAAGCGCGCCTCAAAAAGGAAATTGAGAAATACGAATCCGAAATTTCCAAAGTCGAACAGAAGCTTGCCAATCCAAATTTCACGCAAAAAGTTCCGGCGACCGTTTTGGAAGAACACAAGCAGCGCCTTTCCGAATGGAAAAATAAATTAGCTCACGCCAAAGCTGCATTGAAGGCGTTAGAGAGTTAAATTGCCGGATGAAAAAATTTTCTGTGAATCAAGCTCTGGTTGTTGCCGTAAAAGCCGCACGCGACGCGGGCAAAATCATGCGCGACAATTGGCATTCAGCCAAATCCGTGAAGCTCGCCGATTTGCACGACATCAAATTGGAGTTGGATGTCCGCTGCCAAAAAACGATTGAGGAAATTTTGTTCACGGCGTTTCCAGAGATTTCCGTGCTTGGTGAAGAAGGTTGTTCCGGCAATCCAAGTTCCGAATATCGCTGGGTCGTTGACCCAATTGACGGCACGGTGAATTATTTTTTTGGCATGCCGCACGCGGCCGTCTCCATCGCACTTCAATCTCAACTCAAAACTAAAAACTCAAAATTCAAAACTGTTTTGGGCGTCATTTACGACCCGTTCACGGACGAACTCTGGACGGCGACGCTCGGCGGGAAAACGAAATTGAACGGTCGCGTTGTTCGTTGCAGTAAACGTTCGCGCGTCAACGATTCGCTCGTGGCCATGGGATTTTCCAAGAGCAAAGAAAATTTGGAGAAAAGCCTGCCGCATTTGAACCGGCTGGCGCGCCGTGCAAAAAAAATCCGCATCATGGGTTCGGCGGCGCTGGAATTGGCTTACGTCGCCAGCGGACGGCTGGACGTTTACATCGAGCGCACGATTAATTTGTGGGACATCGCGGCGGGCGGATTGATGGTGGAATGTTCCGGCGGTGAAATGTATTTGATAAACATGCCCGATGGACGTTTGCGGATGGTCGCGGACAACGGTTTGCTGCGGCGCAAACTTCAACTCGGCAGCTTGCTGAAATAATCTTTCAACTTCGCCAGCGCCATCGCGCGATGGCTGATTTTATTTTTCGCATCATCGCCGAGTTCGGCGAAGGTTTGCTCATAACCGTCCGGCACAAACAGAGGGTCGTAACCAAATCCATTTTGACCACGAGGCGCGGAAAGAATTTTGCCGCGGCAAACGCTGTCAAAAATTTGCGTCTCAAATTCATCGGCAAAGCAAGTAGGCGAAGCGCTTTCAACCCGCGCGGTGGGCACAAATGTTAAAGCAATGACGCAGCGAAATCGTGCCGTTCGCTTTTCTGCCGGAACTTTTTCAAGCAATTTCAAGAGCTTGGCGTTATTGTCGGCGTCGGGTGAATTGCCAGATTTGCCTGAATCCATCGCGGCAAATCGCGCGGAATGAACGCCCGGCGCGCCGTTGAGCGCGTCCACCTTCAGGCCGGAATCGTCAGCGAGCACAAATTCCAACTTCGCGCTTTTGGTTTGGAATTTTGTGTCGTCCTGCACGAGCCAATGCGCCAATTCGAGCGCTTTCTTCGTTGCGTTGCCGGCAAATGAGTCTGCATTTTCGATGACTCTCGGCGCGCCGATGAAATTATCCAGCGTGAGCAATTGAAATTCGCCGCCGAGAATTTGTTGGATTTCCCCGGCTTTATGCTTGTTGTGCGTGGCGATGAGAATCGTTCTCACGCGCGAACAATAGCAATCAGAGCGCGGTTGAAAATAAAAATTTTTGCGGGCGAAATTTACTTCACCGGCCAGATTCTTACGAGCACAACGCCGTGAGGCGGAACTTCCGCTTGAAATTTGTTGGAAAAAATTCCGATGGCCTGTTGTCGCCAGAGGTCGCGCACTTTTTGTTTGCCAGTCAACCCGAGGTCTGACCAGTTGGCGGTCACGCGCGCTGATTGTCTACCACGGTTGAAAAGGCCGACGGCTTTGGTACCGTCTTCCATATCTTTGGCCCACACCTCCAGGTCGCCATTTTTTGCAATGCGACCGGCTTGTTTGCCAAGCGGATCCTGGCTTACTTCGAGCACCTCATCGTTGGTCAGAAGACTCAGTGTAAAGTCATCCAATTGCGTCATGTCGCAGCCGATGAGGAGCGGAGAATCCAACAAACACCAGAGGCTGATGTGGGTATATTGCTCGTTGGGAGAAAGGTGAGTCGGATGCAATTTCGGTCCCCAGCCGACCATCCCGACGACGAGCATGTCGGGATCGTTGAAGTGTCCTGGACCGGAGTATTTCTCATGACCTGCCTGGCCAAAACCGATTCCAGACATGCTGCCCCAGGTATCGCGAATATCACCGGTGGTGCGCCAGGAATTGCCACCGACTTGCGCGCCCCATTCCCAGACGTTGCCCATGCCGTATTGGCACATGCTGAA
>JAJPKI010000034.1 GCA_021323835.1 Verrucomicrobiota bacterium
CGAAGTGGACAAGCCGTTTTTGATGTGCATCGAAGACGTGTTCAACATCGAAGGTCGCGGCACGGTCGTGACCGGTCGTGTGGAACGCGGCATTCTCAAGAAGAATGAAGAAGTTGAAATCGTCGGATTGAAAGAAACTCGCAAGACGGTTGCGACCGACATTGAAATGTTCCGCAAGTTGCTTGATTCAGCGACTGCTGGCGACAACGTAGGTGTCCTTTTGCGCGGCACGAAAAAAGATGAAGTCGAACGCGGCATGGTTTTGGCCAAGCCCGGTTCCATCACGCCGCACACGAAATACAAAGCGGAAGTTTACGTTCTTTCAAAAGATGAAGGTGGCCGTCACACGCCGTTCTTCACAAAATATCGTCCGCAATTTTATTTCCGCACGTCCGACGTGACGGGCACGGTGACCCTGCCGCAAGGCGTCGAAATGGTCATGCCCGGCGACAACGTTTCGGTGGAAATCGAACTCATCGCGCCGGTCGCGATGGAAAAAGGACAACGTTTCGCGATTCGCGAAGGCGGCCGCACCATCGGCGCCGGACGCGTGTCGGAAGTGTTGAAGTAAAACGGTTTGAAAATCCGGGAGGCGGAGATGAAAAAATCTCCGTCTCCCTTTTTGTCCGAAGATTGGGCCGATACGGCAGTAGCTCAATTGGTAGAGTAGCGGTCTCCAAAACCGTTGGTTGGGGGTTCGATTCCCTCCTGCCGTGCCAGCCTTCGCTGGAAATAAAATGCGAAGCTGGAAAATTGTTCGAGCTGCGGCTCGGCAAACCAGTCTGCGAACGGAGAGGTGGCAGAGTGGTCTATCGCGGCGGTCTTGAAAACCGCTTTAGGCGAAAGCCTAACGGGGGTTCGAATCCCTCCCTCTCCGCCAGTTTCGCGGAAGCGAAGCGGTGAATTGAATTGAATTGCTTTGAGCTTCGGCTCGGCAGGCCAAAAAATTTTGTGAGCAGCACAGCAATTATAGTTACAGTGGTCGTTGTCGCGGTTGTCTTTGGTATCTTATGGTATCAGGGAGTTATCCGCCGCATTTCGATTTATTGGCAGGAAACGGTCGAAGAATTGAAAAAATGTTCCTGGCCGACATGGACGGAATTGAAAGGCTCGACGCTGGTCATCGTCATGACAATTGCCATGCTCGGAGTTTTCACGATTGTCGTGGACGAAGTTTTTTTTAACGTGTTCTTTAAATTGCTGAAATAAATGCGCAACCAATGGTTCATCGTTCAGACGCTGTCCGGCCAAGAGCAAAAGGTCAAGGACAGCATCGAAAAGCGCGTCAAGACCGACGAGATGCAGGACTTCATCAAAGAAGTCATGGTCCCGATGGAAAAAGTCGTCGAAGTGCGCAACCAAAAGAAAACCGTCACAAGCCGCAAATTGTGGCCGGGCTACGTTTTCGTGGACATGGTGCTGCTCGACGACGAGCGCCGCGTGATTGAAAAGCCGTGGTATTTCATTCGCGAAACGCAAGGTGTTATCGGATTTTTGAGCGATCCGCCGCAGCCGACGCCGACGGAAGAAGTGGACGCGATTAAAGCGCAGATTTCGCAATCCGAAGAAACGGAAAAACCGAAAGTGAATTTTGAAGTCGGCGAAACGATTAAAATTAACAACGGCCCGTTCCTGAATTTCAGTGGCGTGATTGAAGAAATTGATCCGACGCGCGGCAAATTGAAAGTGACCGTGAATATTTTCGGTCGCAATACGCCGGTCGAACTCGAATACTGGCAGGTTGAAAAAGCTTAAGAATTTTTATGGCAAAGAAAGTTACAGGACAGATTAAATTGCAGATTCCGGCAGGCCAGGCGAATCCCGCGCCGCCGGTCGGCCCGGCGCTCGGTCAGCACGGCGTCAACATCATGGGTTTCTGCAAAGAATTTAATGCAGCGACGAAGAACGACGCAGGCCTCGTGATTCCCGTGGTCATCACGGTTTATCAGGACAAGTCGTTCACATTCATCACCAAATCGCCGCCGGCGTCCGTGCTATTGAAAAAAGCCGCGGGCATCACCGCCGGTTCAAAAACGCCGAACAAAGAAAAAGTCGGCAAAGTGACGCGCAAACAGGTTTTGGATATCGTGAAAATGAAATCCAAAGACATGAATTCTTCTTCGGAAGAAGCGGCGTTCCGCGTGATTTCAGGAACCGCGCGCAGCATGGGAATTGAAGTTGTCGGTTAAACAAAAACAAACGCGGGAGAGTTAAAAACTCGCATGAACCGCACCAAGTAAAATGCCAAGTAAACGATTCAAAAAAGCACTCGAAGTTGTGGACGCGAAAAAAGCGTATCCGCTCAAGGAAGCGGTCGGCGTCCTCGCAAAATTTCCGAAGGCGAAATTCAACGAGACGATTGATCTCGCGTTCCGCCTCGGTGTTGACCCGAAGCAGTCGGACCAAATGGTTCGCGGCACGGTTCCGCTTCCGCACGGCAGCGGCAAGACCGTTCGCGTTTTGGTTTTCACGCGCGACGGAAATGCAGCCGAAGCCGCGAAAGCCGCAGGCGCGGAGTATGTTGGTTTTGCCGACATGATTCAAAAGTGCAATGAAGGCTGGAATGATTTTGACGTGGCGATTGCCACGCCGGAAGCGATGATTGAAGTTCGCAAGCTCGGCAAAGTGCTCGGGCCTCGTGGTTTGATGCCGAATCCGAAAACCGGAACGGTCACCGACGACACGGCCAAAGCGGTGAAAGAAGTTAAAGCCGGTCGCGTGGAATTTAAAACCGACAAAGCCGGAAACGTTCATGTGATTGTCGGCAAAGCGTCGTTCAAACCGGAGCACATTGAAGAAAATGCGCGCGCGGTGATTGAAGCTGTTGCAAAAGCGCGTCCGCAAAGTGTCAAAGGCACTTACATCAATTCCTGCACGTTGTCGGCGACGATGAGTCCGCCCGTGCGCGTGGACATCCGCGAATTTGCGGTTGCGGCATAACATTTAACGAAAGAAAAATTTAACGAATTCATTTTATGCGCGCAGAAAAGAAAATTTTGACGAAGGAATACGCCGGACGTTTGAACGCATCGCCGTTCTTCATCGTCGTCGGCTATCAAGGACTGAAAGTTTCGCACATGACGGAATTGCGCCAGCGTTTGCAAAAAGCGGGCGCGGAAGTTCACGTCGTAAAAAA